>DLQV01000175.1 GCA_002474415.1 Lachnospiraceae bacterium UBA7598 | reverse complement strand
ATCGGCGTACAGGCAGGTGTGGATGAGGTGATCGCAGGTGTTCTGCCGGAAGGAAAAGAGGCGGAGATTCGTAAACTCAGAGAACACGGCAGAGTTGCCATGGTCGGAGACGGTATCAACGATGCACCGGCACTGACGCGTGCAGATACCGGAATTGCGATCGGTGCCGGAACCGATGTGGCCATCGATGCGGCATCCGTTGTTCTGGTAAAAAGCCGTCTGCGGGATGTCCCGGCAGCGATCCGTTTAAGCCGTGCAACGCTTCGGAATATCCACGAAAATCTGTTCTGGGCATTCTTTTATAATGTAATAGGGATTCCACTTGCGGCCGGAGTGTGGTATCCTGTATTTGGATGGAAATTAAATCCGATGTTTGGTGCGGCAGCCATGAGTTTATCGAGCTTTTGTGTCGTGACCAACGCGTTACGGCTGAACCTGTTTTCCGTACACGGAAAAGCAAATAAAAAGGCTGCACCGGCAGCAAAACCGGCAGAAATGAAAACAAGCGAAAGTGAGGTAGCAAAAATGACAAAGACAATGCATATTGAAGGAATGATGTGTGGACACTGTGAGGCAACTGTAAAGAAAGCACTTGAGGCACTTCCGGAAGTAACATCCGCAGAGGTTAGCCATGAGGCTGGCACCGCAGTTGTGTCCTTGTCCTCGGAAGTGGCAGATGATGTATTAAAGAAAACGGTAGAAGAGAAAGATTACAAGGTTACGGCAATCGATTAAGAAAGTTACGGCGGCTCAATGGGAAGTGGGGGCCGCCTGTTTCCGTTGGAGAAGGGTGGAGTTGAATATGTATTATTTCAATAAAAAGACAAAAATCCTGCGTGTGCTCGCACTGGTATGTGTGCTTGCGCTGGGATTGTGTATGACAGGGGGATTACAAATGGCAGAAGCAAAAACAACAACGTATTATGACGCATCGGCAGGCAGACTGCACGTCAAAGGAACAAAACTTGTGGACAAAAAGGGGCATGAAGTACAGCTTCGCGGGGTCAGCACACATGGACTGAGCTGGTATCCGCAGTACGTCAATGACAAGTGTTTTGGCCAGTTGCATGACAAATGGGGAGCAAATGTCGTGCGCCTGGCGATGTATACCGAAGAGTATAACGGATACTGCAGCGGAGATGCAAAAAACCGCAGTGACTTAAAGAAACTGATCAAAAAAGGAGTAAAGCTGGCAAAGAAACACAAGATGTATGTGATCGTTGACTGGCATATCCTAAGCGACGGAAATCCAAATTCCCATAAGAAAGAAGCAAAGGCCTTTTTCAAGGAAATGTCCAAGGAATTTAAGGGTTACAACAATGTGATTTATGAGATCTGCAATGAGCCGAATAACGGAACAAGCTGGAAAGAGATCAAATCCTATGCAAAAAGTGTCATTTCCACCATTCGCGAAAATGATAAAAAGGCAGTGATTGTTGTAGGAACGCCGACCTGGTCACAGGATGTGGATCAGGCAGCAGCCGACCCGATCAAGGGGGACAATATCATGTATGCGCTGCATTTTTATGCAGCCACACACAAAGCAGATTTGCGCAATAAAATGACCGCAGCCATCAACAAAGGACTTCCGGTATTTGTCACGGAATATGGAATCTGTGATGCATCCGGAAACGGAGCCATTGACAAAAAAGAAGCGGATCGCTGGGTACAGACGATGGATGAATACGGTGTCAGCTACATTGCATGGAATCTGTCAAACAAACAGGAATCTTCTTCTATTATTAAAAGCAGCTGTCCGAAAGTCAGCGGTTTCAAGAAAAGTGAGCTGAGTGACGAGGGCAGGTGGCTGTATAACCTGCTTCGCAAGAAGGCTGGACTGACAAAGTAGTGATGGAATGATTACATAACACGGGCATGCCCGGGAAAGGAGGGAATCATGCGGATACAAAAGAGCCGGATGCGGTGTGTAGGCATCTTTTTGGCGGTTGTCATATGCTTTTTTGCTTTGCAGCAGAGCTATGGCGTGCAAAATATGTACGATATCACGCAGGCGGAGCCGGATCATCTCGCGGTACATACGATGGAGCGGCAGCAGGGTTCCTTTCTTGATATCCTCGGACGTTCCGAACTGACACAGTCCGAACAGGCGCGTCTGACCGTCAGTGCACGGATCACGCGGCTGAATGCAGAACGCAACATCATTTTGTGGGCAGGACTTGCAAGCGGATTTGCCGGAAATGCTACCCGGATTTATCTGGCATCCTGCCGTATCGAAAACATATTTGTGCGCAGCCATGCGTGGATCATGGCATACATACACTGGCAGGATGGGGAAAAAGCTTCTGACTCTTTGAAATAAGCAACCATGTTCAAAGAGTTCAGGAGGAAAATTTCATGTTAGAAAAAGTCATTATCGTAGTTGTAGTAGCAGTTGTTGTGTTGGCCGCAGGTGTGGCATGGTGGTTCGAGAACGGACCGGCAAGTCATAATGAAGATGAACATACATTGGATACCGACAATAACGAATTGACGAAGCTGGAAAAATAAATAATATAATTGAAAAAAGGAATGTTTCCGTGTGTGGAACATTCCTTTTTTGAGTGTCTATTTTTCCAAATTTTCCATTTCGTGTTCATATTTTGAGAGAGAGACTCTCACAGATTTTAAAATATCCAGAAGAATCCGTGTTTCGCGTGTGGAACAGGAATCGAGTAATTCATTGATTTCCTGCTTCATGCCGGTTTTATTGTAAGGAGGATTGTCATATAACAATTCATCGGTCTGTACGGATAGTGCCTCTGCGATATCTACTAAGACCGGAAGACTCAGTTTCGTGTTGCCGGTTTCGATATGGCTCATATGGGTCGTGGAGATTTGCACCATCTCTGCAAGCTGTTCCTGTGAGAGATTGTAAGCTTTACGGAATTTGCGGATTCTTTGTCCGATTTCATAATAATTCATACCTTCACCTGCCTATACACGTTAATCATACTTGAATTGTATAGGCTATTATGCTAAACTGTAATAAACTATAGAGGCTATATTATGTGCATATAGTTAAAAAATAAGGGATAAATGGAAAGGATGGAACGGTAGTGAAAAAAAGATTTGTAGCATTGATAGCAATGGCATTAGTAGTCGGATTGCTGGGAGGCTGTGGAAGTAAAATGACTGCGTCTACGGATGCTGGAGAAAGCACGAAAACAAAGACAGAAAAGAAGGACGAAACACCAAAAGAATTTGATAACAGTGATGGTCCGAAGGTGTTGAGTGAAGCTCTCGGCAGCGGAAGATGGATCGGCTATGTTATGAGCAATATGGACAAAGCGGAAACACCGTCAGATATTTATTTTTTTGAAAATGAAAAATTAACCGTTATTCCGGGAGATGAATTTGGCCTTACGCTTGGCGAATTTTCCAAGATGGATAATGCGGATATCTGGGACAAACTCGATGAAGCAAAAGAGCAGTATAAAGAAGACTATGCAAAGGATATGGAACTCAAAATCAGATATGCTGCAATTGCAAAATTTTGGAATACAGATGGTATTGATGATGATACAGGCTCCGAATATTCTTTTTTACAAATTGCTGATAAGGTACTTACAGAGGCAAAAGGAAAGACATATAAAGAGTTACAAGGCATATCGTATGATTCGGTAGTACAAGATCCTGATGGAGAGCTTGAGTTTTCGCCAGATATGGGGACCCCAGAAAATCTTCAACAGGCAGCAGAGGGATGCGTTCGTTCATATTTAAACTGGGCTCGTAAATGGGATGATTATCCTAAAGATGAAACATCCTGGCTTGATGAGTATAATGAAATAAGCCCAAGTTATAAAATCCCTGGAAAATTACTGGATGATGCGATTGCTTATGCAAATAAAACGGTCGGAGAAATTAAAAAATTAGCAGATGATATGAGAGAGAAAGGTCCATTTTTTGATCTGACCTGCAAATGTGCCATAACTACTGATGAGACGGGAAATTATGTACAGGAAGAAGCCCTTGTCTATCCAACTCTGTACGAGGGGATAGATGAAATTCCAAGGGAGTCATATGATGAGCTTACATTTGGAAATGCAGAAGGTGCGGATATACAGATTTATGATACAACCTATAATTGCATGCCATTATCAAGCGGAAAAATTTTTTGTACAACGGCATCGATAACACTGGATACAGCAGATACAGAAAATGAAACGGTTCTCCTTGACCCGACAGATGATGATCTGGATGCATTGTACAGAGATGAAGTAAATGCCCGGTACAATTAAGATTATTTTTAGCATCAGGATATTCTGGAAAATATCATAGAAAAATCAATAGAAAGAAGGAATAGATTATGAAAACACACACTATGAAAAAGAAACTTTTGGCAGGGGTACTTGCACTTGCAGTTGTAGCCGGAACCGCAGCTCCGGGGCAGGTTTTGTATGCGGCAGACAAGGAATCATTACTGCCAGCAGCGACAAATACATCATTTGCATCAGCAAGAGAATTGCCGTTTGATACTTCTATTGCGGAGGATATGTCGAGTGATGATAATGTCAGATATTACAAGTTTTCGGTATCAGATGCTTCGGAACTGATTGTCAGAGGAAAATTTGAGGGAAATTGGGCAAAGTATATTTCAGTATATGATGAAAATAAGACAGAAATCGTACAAATAAAAGAGTATGAGACTTTTTCAGACAGTATATTTGTGACAGGTGGAAATTATTATTTAAAACTGCAAGCAGGTGATAAGGTTTCCTTTACAACAACGGTCAATAGTTTAGGGGAATCTTTTGTTGAAACGCAGGACAACAACAACGATACCTTGTCTGGTGCATTTCCTATTGAATTGAAAAAGAAATACAAAGGTGTACTGGCAAGCAATGATGATATTGATTACTATAAATTTTCCACCCCATCTGCAGGAAAAGTGAATTTTAATATTACCAATGCAACAAATGGCAGACTTAAATATGCTATTTATGACAGCAGTACAAATATGGCTGCATCCGATGTAGTTTACAGTAACCAGAAAGGTACACAGGAAATAAAACTCACCGCAGGCAGTTATTATCTTGCAGTCACAAAAGCAGACAGCAATGATGGTGGAGTAGGTTCTTACAATTTCAATATGGATTTTATTGCACTTTCCCTGAAAGCTCCGGCAATCAAAAATCTGAAAGCTGATTATTATGGTGGAATGCAGTTTTCATGGAATAAGATCAGTGATGCCGATGGATACCAGATCCAGTACTGCAAGTCTTCAAAATTCAAGTCCGGTGTGAAAAAAGATACAAAATCGGAAAATGATACTTATGCTGCTTATTCAGGACTTTCGCATGGAAAGAAGTATTATGTCAGAATGCGTGCATATGCCAATGTACAGGGAACGACAAAATACAGTAAGTGGAGCAAAGTAAAAGTTGTAAAAATAAAATAATCCAATTTTCGCAATACCCTTGGTTCAGTCACAGGTATGTGTTGAACACAAGGGTTTTTGCATACAGAAAAGAAATAAATAATGGAGGGAATATCTTGTGGAAACAAAAGAAGAATTGCTGGCAAATTTAAAAGATGCAGTTTCAATTTTGGGGCAGTTGTCAAATGTTCAGCAGAGATTGAACGAGGCGAGGAGCCAGTATAAACAATTGAAAAAAAACAAAAAAATGACAATAATTGCAAAGGCATGTATTGTAATGACAGTTCTGTTTGGACTTACGGGAGTTATAGTAAGCTTTCAATATGATGAAGTGGAAATGAGAAGTATGATGTTATTTGCAATGATATTTTGCATAGCCATTGTATTCGCATTTTTTAAAGTCATCAATATTTTAAGAAATCGCGCTGTTGATAATTATAATAAAATGGCAACGGAAGGAAATGAAGCTGCACAGATACAGGAACAGAGTGCTTTGAAAGAACTGCAGAAACTGCAGATTGTTTATCAGGAGCGGCTGGCATCTTGGTATCCGGAAAATTATTGTTGTCTGGATGCAGCAGAGTTTTTCTACGATGCAGTAAAAAATTACCGTGCGGATAATTTAAAGGAAGCTGTCAATTTGTATGAAACAACATTGCATCAAAGAAGAGTTGAGGATAACCAGAAGCAGGCAATCAAGCAGCAGAAGCTGAATAATTTACTTACGATTGGCAGTATTGCCATGCAGGGAGCAACTCTTGGAGCAATCAATAATCAAACGGCAAGTATGCAAAATGCCATGAACGATCAGACTGCAGCTATTAATCGAAATACAGATGCAATTAGGGGATTAAGATAAATTATCCACGCAGACATGGCTGAATGTTGAATAAGAAATAATAAATCTAATCGCAATTGCCATTGCAAAAATCGCAGTTATGCGAGAAATATAAGTATGAGGCTTTTAGTTTACCGTTAAATTAAGCGAGGAGAAAAACATGGTAAAAAAAGTAATGACATGGCTATTGACTGTCTGTCTGTTTTTGGGAGTTACAATAAATAACCCAATTTTGGCAGAAGCAATAGAGGAACAACAAACAATTGCTACAATAGCAGTAACCTATGGGCAAAGTGAAGCGAGGACTATGCTTGATGACATTAATGAATTTCGAACAAGTTCAACTGATGCATGGGCATATGATGAAGCGGGAAATAAAGTTTATTATTCGGGATTGCACCCTCTTCAATATGATTATGAATTAGAAAAAGTGGCAATGAAGCGGGCAGCCGAGATAGCAGTTTATTTTTCACATACCAGACCGAATGGAACAGGTTGTTTTGCGGCATATCCATCAACAATTAGTCCAGGTGGTGAAAATATTGCAGCAGGTTATCGGGAGAATGCACGAAAAGCTTTTATTGCTTGGAGAGAAGATAATGAATCTTGTGAAGGACAGGGGCATAGACGAAATATGCTTGCAGAGAGTGCTGTGTCAATTGGTATTGGACACGTAAAAC
>DLQV01000284.1 GCA_002474415.1 Lachnospiraceae bacterium UBA7598 | reverse complement strand
GTGCTGTCAGCGCGGTCTTCCACAGGTATGGCATCAGACGGGCTTTCAGGCGTACAAAGCTGCGCAGCACATCCACTGCCTCATCGTCATAAGCCCACGGCACACGGTATGATGTACTTCCATGCAGACGGCTGTGGGAAGAAAGCAGACCAAACGCACACCATCTCTTATAAACATCCGCGGTAGAAGTATTTTCAAATCCGCCGATATCATGGCTCCAGAAGCCAAATCCGGAAAGCTGTAAGGATAATCCGCCACGCAGACTTTCTTCCATCGATTCATAATCGGACCAGCAGTCTCCGCCCCAGTGTACCGGGAATTTCTGTCCCCCTGCGGTAGCAGATCTTGCAAACAGTACTGCCTCGTCTTTTCCTTTCTTTTTCTCAAGGACTTCAAATACCGCTTCATTATATAAATAGGTATAATAATTGTGCATTTTTTCCGGATTTTTCTTGTCATAGTAAACACAATCGGTTGGAATTCTCTCACCAAAATCCGTCTTGAAACAGTCTACGCCCATATCAACCAATGCTTCGAGTTTCTTCTGATACCACTCTTTTGCCTCTGGGTTGGTAAAGTCAACGATTGCCATGCCTGGCTGCCACATATCCCACTGCCATACGGAACCGTCCGGACGCTTCAGGAAATATCCGCCTTCCATGCCCTCGTCGAACATTACAGATTCCTGTGCAATATACGGATTGATCCATACACAGATCTTTAATCCCTTTGCCTTAATGCGGGAAAGCATACCCTTTGGATCTGGGAATACGCGCGCATCCCACAGGAAATCGGTCCAGTGAAAATCCTTCATCCAGAAGCAGTCAAAATGGAATACTTTAAGCGGAATTCCACGATCTAACATACCGTCGATAAAACTCATAACTGTTTTTTCATCGTAATTTGTTGTAAAGGATGTGGAAAGCCAGAGACCAAATGTCCATGCCGGAGGAAGTGCCGGTTTTCCGGTCAGATCTGTATAACGACGCAATACATCCTTCAAATCCGGTCCGTTAAAGAAGAAATAATCCAGGCTCTCTCCCGGTACAGAAAACTCTACTTTTGTGACCGCTTCTGTTGCCACTTCAAAAGATACTTTCTCGGTATGGTTGACAAACACACCATATCCTTTGTTTGAAATATAAAATGGGATATTTTTATAAGACTGATCGGTAGAGGTACCGCCATCTTCATTCCAGATATCTACGGACTGACCGTTTCTGGTAAATGCAGCAAAACGCTCACCAAGACCGTAGATCAGCTCTCCCACGCCTAAAGAAAGCTGTTGTCTCATATAGGCATCCTTGTCTGCGCTCTTTACATAAGCTTCCCCTTTCCAATCCGTCTTCATGTAGGCAAGATCACGCCATGCACTGGTGCAAAGCTTCTTATCTCCATTATAGTAAGTCATGGACCAGTTCTCTTTGGTAATAACCAGTTTTGCATTTCCGCTTTTTACAACAATCTTCTCCTCGTCTTCGGTGGCATCGATTGCTGTCTGTTCCGGAAGATTTAATGCAAACTGTGGACCATCCTGAATTGCTCCCTTATAATGATATGTCTTTACACGGATGACTTCCGGCATCGGCGTGGTAATTTCTACCGTAAGGTTGATTCCGCCTAACGTATCTCCTCTGTGATTAATCTTATGTGTCGGTGCACAGAGCACTACTTTATCCTTCTCAATTTTTGTAAAATAAACTTCTGCCGGTGAAAAACAGGCGCAGCCTTCTTTCTGCAGCCAGCATCCATTACTGAATTTCATATCTTATTTTCCTCTCTTTCCCTTCGCCATACGAATGTTTTATTTTCCCTTATCCACACTATACAAAATTTATCCGCGCTTTCCTACTAGAAATTTTAGACGTAATTTACTATAATATTTATAGAATTTACCCTGCGGTGTTTTCCCTTAATTTTTTAAACAAAGGAAATTTTATGAAACTACATATTAATGATAAATTACATACTTCACATTCTGTCAAAGGACAGCTTCTGCGAACTTTCCTGCTGGCTGGCATCCTTCCGCTTTTAATCATTGGAATCTTTTCCATTACCAGCGTGCGCAAACAGATGCTCGCCCGTTATAAGTCTCTGGAAAAAGCAGATGGTCTGCGCGTCGCCTCTGCGTTAAATGATCTCACAGGCACGGTATACGCTTCTTCCGATACTCTGATCAACAGCAATCAGTGTCTGAGCCTGTTTGCGGCGGAATCAATGGATTCCGATATTAAAAAACGACTTGCGGCTTTAGAGCGCGCACTTCAGATTTATTTTGATAATACAGCTTCGGTTGCCCGTATCCAGATTTATACCAACAATCCAAATCTGATAAATTCCGAGCATATTCATTACCAGCAGAATTTTGATCTCAGCGAATGGCGCAAAGCACTTGGAAACAACTGGAGTACCTGGGCATCGCTGCAACGCTATACTGCAATCGTCCGTCAGCCCTATCGGGAACTTACACTGATCCGGCGGATAGGCGTTGCCTCCAGTCAATATCAGGCATTTCTGGTTATTGGTCTGGACCGCAATACCATAAAAAACCATCTGGAGCAGTCCAATAACGAAACAACCATCAGC
>DLQV01000260.1:11196-17548 GCA_002474415.1 Lachnospiraceae bacterium UBA7598 | reverse complement strand
TAACAGCAGTTACCGCATTCCGCGTTCACTGCGGGATATTGCATACAAAGCCATGCAGGCAAAGGAACGGCTGGCAAAAAGCGCACAGAAGGAACCGACACTCGAAGAGATTGCAAACGAATGTGAAATTCCGGTAGAAGATGTGGTGTATGCACTAGATGCCATCCAGACGCCCTTAAGTCTGTTCGATCCGGTTTATACGGATGGAGGGGATACCCTGTATGTTATGGATCAGATCTCAGACAAGAAAAATAAGGAAGAACGCTGGGTAGAGGATTTGTCGCTTTCCGATGCCCTGTCACATCTGAATGAGAGGGATGAGCATATCATCCGCCTGCGATTTTTTGAGGGAAAAACACAGATTGAAGTCGCGGATGAAATTCATATTTCACAGGCGCAGGTGTCGCGGCTGGAGAAAAATGCGTTAAAGAGTATGCAGGGGTATCTGCGTACATGATAGCGGCCTGTTGTAAAATGGTTTTGTTATTGCTATAATGTGAAATATACAAAACTGAGAGGAAAAGAGAATAGATGGAGGCATTGGACGCATTAAAACAAATCCCATGGCAGTATTATGTGGGAATGGTATCCCTGATCCCCTTGTGTATCCTTGACATCAAATTTTTTGCAAAGAAAAAGGTGGGGCTGGAGAAAAAGATAGCAATTGCAAAGGAACGAGGGCATGTTACACGGGGGATGATTGTAAAGGAAGAGGGATACCGGCTTCGGACGAACAACTCCCTGTCAAAATCAAATTATTGGGGTGCCCATTATACGTATACCGTAAAGGGAAAAGAGTACCGTAAGAAATTTTCATCCGACCCGCGGACGAGTACTGGACCAAAGATACGGACACTGATCAACGTATACTGGATAGATAATCCGAACAAACCGTTTTGGGATTACAGCGAAGATCCGATCGGTAACTGGTACCGAATCTTTACAACGTTGTTTCCGTTCGCAGCCATGTTTGTCATCATATGGCTTTTGGGTGGTTTTGATGCGTCAAATGCCAGGATCGGAAAATAAAGGAGAACTACATATGGAAGAAAAGAAACATGTAACACAACAGGAAGAGACAAAAGAAAAAAAGAACGGTCCGGAAAGTGACGCTTGGGCAACGGAAGCCTTACAGGAGATGGATGATTTCATCGAGTCCCAGGGCATTTATATCCGGCAGTAGGAAGAAAACGGCATTCTTGCTTTTTGCGGCGTAGTGTGCTATACTGTCAACCGTTGCAAAGCCCATAAACAGAGGATTGCACGAAAAATTACCGAGTGTTCGAGACCTTCCACTCGTAAAACAAAACTAAAGGAGACAAATGGATATGAGAGACAAAAAGGTAACATTTATTGTTCAGGCGGCTGTGATTGCAGCACTTTATGTAGTGCTGACTTTTGTAGCCAACGCACTGGGACTTGCATCCCACACGATTCAGGTACGCTTTTCCGAAGCGCTGTGTATCCTGCCTGTTTTTACGCCGGCAGCGATTCCGGGACTGTGGATTGGCTGTCTGCTTGCNNTCCGGGATTATGGCTTGGCTGCCTGCTTGCGAATCTGCTGACAGGCGCCGTGATCTATGATGTCATTTTCGGAAGCATTGCCACATTGCTGGCAGCGGTATGTACCTATCTGCTGCGCAATCACAAGATTGTATGCACATTTCCACCGGTCATTTTTAATATGATTATCGTTCCGTTCGTGCTGGTCTATGCGTATGGCATTCCGGCGGTATATTTCCACGGTGTGAATGTAACCATCCCGTTTAATGCCATTACGGTCGGAATCGGAGAGGTGATTTCGGTATGCGTTCTCGGAAGCATTCTGATGCGTGTACTTGCAAAATACAGAAATGTTATGTTCCGTGCCACTGCACAATAAAAATTTATATCTGATAGAAGGTTCTGGAAGTCCCTGCGAGAGCAGGGGCTTTTTATTTTAAGAAATTCTGTAAATAAGTCAGACAATTTTAAGAAAACCTTAATGTCATTCCAAAATAACGTATGTTATCATAAATGACAGGAAATTTATTACGCGTTTTGAAATCGTAAAGAAAATTTATGGAAGGAGAAGGTTATGAAAATAAGAAAAACAATCTGCAGTCTGCTTCTGGTATGTCTGACATTTTTAGGCATATTTGCCGGCAGAGTAAATGTATATGCAGATCAGAAACAGGCATTGTCGGCGACAGTGACACTGCTGAAACAGGAAGAGGACTGTCTGGTACAGGTGGAGGTAAAAAATACCGGTGCGGATTTTTCCGGAAAAGTGCGGCTGGTATTTTCCGGCACAAACAATTCCAATGGCTGTGCGTTTGACCAGTGTTTATCACTGCCGCAGAACGGGAACAAACAGTATACACTGACCATTCCCACTGCGGATGTGAGCCAGACGCGCGGAAACGGGACCGTTGCCTTTATCGACGAGAAGGGAAACGTTGTGGCAAGTGAAGCATTTACCAGTATTTTCGGCAAAGAAAAGCGCGGTATTGGTGTGGGCGTGCTTTCGGATCATTATGATGCGCTTGGCTGGATGAGCATGAGCGGTCAGACCTATTATCTTCACGGAAAAGACCAGAATGTATATCTGACACAGGTAGACGCGGATACATTGCAGACGCAGCTGGATGAGTTGTATTTTCTCGTGATTGATTCCTACGATGTAAGCTCACTTGGAAGAGAGAATATCAAAGCAATCGAGAAATGGGTTAAAAACGGTGGATGGCTGCTGATCGGAACCGGAGAGCGGGTCAAAGACACGCTGGGAGGTTTTGATTCCTCTTTTACCCAGGTCAGCTACGGAAATGTCAGCAAACCGGGGGAAGAAAACGATGCCCAGAAAGATATGCAGCTGCGAAAAGTTTATATGGGCTTTGAGGGCATGAATTTTACAAAGATGTCAGTTGCAAAACTGCAGTGTAGCGATGCAAATGCCTATGCGAGTGACGTTTATCCGGGCTGGGTGCGTGCGTGTGGAGATGGCGCGGTTGGTGTCTGTGCTATTTCTTTCGGGGAGAAGCAGATGCAGAAAGCCTCGTCGGATCTGTGTTACGGAATCTATGACCAGGTAGCATCATATTCCATCAGTTATTCTCAGTATGTCAATGACGAGGAATGGGGCTGGAACGGGAAAAATACATTTGGTGTGATCGATCACGCCAACACAGCGCTGGATTTTTCCTGGCTGAAAGTGCTGATTGTGATCTATGTGATTGTGGTAGGACCGGTGCTGTATCTGCTGCTTCGCAAGATAAAAAAAAGAGACTGGTACTGGCTGGGGGTACCGGTGCTTGGTGTCATATTTATCGGTGTGGTATTTATCGGTGGACGGAATTTAAAGCTGCATGAGGCAAGGGTTTATTCGGTGACAGCACAGCCGGCGGATGGAAAAGACACGGCAGACATCAGCACTTATTACAATGCGTATCATTCCGGGGTAAAACCGTGGAAAGTACAGCTAAATAAAAATTACACATATGGAGGTACCGGACTTAGTGAATCTTCTGGTTCGCTATCGGCAAAACAGGCATATGCAGACCGTTATCACTATTTGGTGGAATATGACAATGGCCTGTCCCTTGGGGTAAAACCGCAGAGCAATTTTGAAAATGCCTATCTGTTTGCGGCAGGAACTGCCAAAGGATGCGGAAGCATAGACACCAGTGATCTGGTGCTCACGCAGCAGAAGCAGGAGGGAAGCATAACAAACAATACATCCTATGATTTTCCTTATCTTGTCTGCGTGTCGGATGATACCGTCATGGTATTTTCGGATGTAAAAGCGAAAGAGACGATAACACTAGATGGAAAAAATAAAAAACCACTGTTGTCCCAGCAGATTTCTTATTTTGATGATGTCTACAACGTGTTATCGGAAGATAACATGAATGGAAATACGTACTCGTATAAGCATAAGGATATGGCAGCTGCATTGTATCTGGGACTGTGCCAGATCCGGCGGCAGAACGATGTATCGGGTGCCGTTGTCGTGGAAGGCGTAACCGGAGACTACGGAAAAACCATAAAGAGCAGGTGCTCGGAAATTTCGTTTGGCTGTCTGTACACGATTGCCAGTCAGGAGGTGTCCAATGCTTCAAATTAGTCATTTATATAAAAACTACGGAAAATTTCAGGCGGTCAGGGATCTGAATCTGCATGTGCCAAAAGGGGATCTGTTTGGCTTTGTGGGACCAAACGGAGCCGGAAAGACAACAACGATCCGTATGGTATGCGGACTTATGCCGCCGACAGAGGGAACAATTACGATCCATGGCGTGGATGCCCTGCAGCACCCGAAGGAGATCAAAAGGCAGATCGGTTATGTGCCGGATTTCTTTGGTGTGTATGACAATTTAAAAGTCAGCGAATATATGGATTTTTACGGTTCCATGTACCGCATGACTTCCAGGGAGATCACCGCGGTATCCAATGATCTGCTGGAACTTGTCAATCTATCCGACAAAAAAGAGGTTTATGTGGATACGCTTTCCCGCGGAATGAAGCAGCGGCTGTGCGTGGCACGGGCACTCATTCACAATCCTTCCCTTTTGGTACTGGATGAACCGAATTCCGGTCTGGACCCGCGTGCGCGTGTGGAGATGAAAGAACTTTTGCAGAATCTGCGCAGCATGGGAAAAACCATTGTGATCAGTTCCCATATTTTGTCGGAGCTGGCAGAGATGTGCAACAGCATCGGCATTATGGATCACGGAAAACTCGTAGAAGCAGGAAACATCGAGGATGTCATGGAACATGTCTTCGGCGGAAACCGGATTGTGATTTCGGTTCACGGGGAAATGGAGCCTGCGGTGCGTATGCTTAAGGAACACCCGCAGATTCGTGTGGAATCGGTGGGAGAAAAGGAAATCCATATCTCGCATGCCATGAAAGAGGAAGAAATTGCGCAGATGATCGCACAGATGATTCAGAACGGAATTATCGTGACAGGATTTTATAAAGAAGAGGGAAATCTCGAATCCCTGTTTATGCAGCTGACAGGAGGGCAGGAAGATGAGAATTAATCCAATTGTAAAAAAAGATATTAAAGTACAGGCGCGCAGTATGCGGATCTGCTGGGAAATATTTGCTTATGAGGCGATTATGGCAGTTGTATTTTTCTTCGCCATGTTTTTGTTTTCCCAGCAGCTGACCTATTCGTCCACAAACATTTACAGCAGCATTGTCTGGCTGTATCCGGCACTTGCAATAACACAGATTTTTATTTTAGGAGTGGTAGTTCCGGTGCGCACGGCTTCTGCAATTTCAGGAGAGAAAGAGAGGCAGACCTTTGACATTATGATGACAACCAGCATGACCGGATTTTCGGTCATTATGGGAAAGGTGCTCACCGCGATGATCCAGAGCATGTTTTATGTGGTGGCAGGACTTCCGATTGTGGCACTGGCATTTGTCATTGGTGGACTGTCATGGAGCAATCTGTTCTGTTTTTTAGGTGTGGCAGTATTGGTTTCGTTCTTTTCCGCAAGTATCGGTATTATGTGTTCTTCCATCTGCAAAAAAACGATCAGCGCTGTGATCATGTCATATGGTATCTATGTCCTGTTGTTTGTCGGAAGTTTTCTTCCGTATCTGATTGCATCGGTTGTCAATCTGTCGGGAGGAACACTGAAAAATCCCAGCTGGCTGCTTTTGATCAATCCGGGAATGTATCTGCTTGAGTTTTTTTCATGGAGTATGACCGGAACATCCAGCGCCGAAGAGGTAATTATAAATTTTGGCCAAAAACTGTCCGTTTCAAGTGCGGTGGTACATTATGGATGGATGACTGCTTCCACGCTTTTGCTTGTCGCGCTGGCGTTTGTCTTTCTTTTGATTGCTACATGGCGGATCAATCCAATGGCGGGATATGGAAGAAAGCATGCGGGAGGAAAACAGCATGGATGAAAAAGCGTTCCTGCTGCAGGAAATCCGTTACAGTAAAAGAAAACAGAACGTAAAAAAGTTCCTGCGTTACGAAAGCGTGGGAATTGCCGCAGGCGGGACCATAGCCATTGCGCTCGAAGGACTTTCTGTGTTTGTTCCTTTTTATACCGTACATGTGTGGGCGGTTCTTGCCATTTTGTGTGGTGCGGCCGCCGGTGCAATCTATACGGTAAAAAAGAGATGTACGATGGCACAGGCCGCACAGCAGATCGACCGCTTCGGGTTTCAGGAGCGGATACTGACCGCTTATGAGCGCATCGGAAAAGAGGATGATTTTGACCGGATGCAGCGCAGCGATGCCGTGCACATGTTAAAAGAGAACCGTGCGTGGCAAAAGGTGCAGGTATGTCCGGACCGACGGAAACTGGCGGCACTTGGACTTTCCCTTGGTCTGGCACTCGTACTTTCA
>DLQV01000260.1:0-11163 GCA_002474415.1 Lachnospiraceae bacterium UBA7598 | reverse complement strand
CTCGTACTTTCATTTGTGCCGGCCCCGGCGCGCAAACAGGCGCAGCAGCGGCATGCCATCCGGCAGGAAGCCCGGGAAAAGGAAAAAGAAATCCAGGATGTGATGGATGCCTTAAAACAGACCGACACCTCTTCCATGACCAAAGAGCAGAAGAAAGCTCTGCAGGAGCTTATACAATCGCTGGCCTTATCGCAAAAAGAAATGCAACAGGCAGATACGAAGCAGTCACTGGCCTCTGCCGAGCAGAAGCTTTCTTACAAATACGAGCAGGCGGCACAGACTTCCGGGGCGGATGTTCTTGCATCGGCACTTAAAAATGTCCAGGCGAATGCGAACGCCGGAAACCAGTTTGCAAAGGGAGGCGATGGTGGAAAGAACCAAGCACATGGAGGCACACAAAGCACTGCGCAAAACGGTACGCAGAGTGGGGAATCCACACAGGCTTCAGACAACGGTTCTCAGGCTTCCGGGGATGGAAAAAATTCCGACTGTAAAAAGAATGGGAACGGAAGCGGTAATGGAAAAGGCAAAGGTAATGGAAGTGGAAACGGAAATGGAAACAGTAGTGGAACAGGAAGTGGAAACGGCAATGGAAACGGGAACGGAACGGGAAACGGCTCTGGGACGGGCGGCGGACGCGGGACTGGTTCTGGCGGGGGAACACATGATTATGTGAGTGTTCCAAATAAAATCGGAAACGACAGCAGTATCGCAAAGGACAAGGGGGATTCGAAGAATTCCGATTATTACAAGGCGAAGAATGGTCTGGCATGGAAAGGCGAACACGTGGATTTAGATTCCGTGGTCGGCGATTACACGAAAGAGGCCTACGAAGGCATTGCCAATGGAAAATACCCGGCCGGCATGGAAGATGTCATCCGAAATTATTTTGAAAATCTGAACTGATGGAGAGGAGATCTTATGACAGAATATGAAGTATGCCAGCAGAACACCATGGCATGTGAACAGGAAATTGCAAAGGGAATTATCGGACAGAAAGACGTCATCCGCCAGGTCATGCTGGCACTTCTGGCAGGCGGAAATGTACTCTTGGAAGGTATGCCGGGACTGGGAAAGACCATGCTGGTGCGCACGATCAGCCAGGTGTGTGATCTGAGTTTCCAGAGAATCCAGTTTACCCCGGATCTGATGCCGAGTGACGTGACCGGTACCAACATCATCGTAAAAGAAGAGCAAAAAAGTGCATTCCGGTTTGAAAAAGGACCGATTTTTGCCAATCTGGTGCTGGCGGATGAGATCAACCGTGCCACGCCAAAGACACAGTCGGCTCTCTTAGAGGCCATGCAGGAACACACCGTGACGATCGGAACGACCAGCCATCAGCTGCCGGAGCCGTTTCTGGTGCTTGCCACACAAAATCCGATTGAAAACGAGGGAACCTATCCACTGCCGGAAGCCCAGCTGGACCGTTTTCTGTTTAAGGTGCTGGTGAAATTTCCGGACCGGCAGGAACTGCGGGAAATCGTGGAACTGACGGAGGGAAACCATCCGCCGAAGATCACGAAGGTCATGGACCGGGAAGGACTGCTTGCAGCGCGCGCATGCGTTGCACAGATTCCGATTGCGGATGCCGTCATGGATTATATTCTGGATCTGGTTATGGCAACACATGCAGACAATCCGTATATCCGGGAGGGGGCAAGCCCACGTGCGGCACAGGCGCTGATCCGCACGGCCAGGGCACGCGCATTTATGGAAAACCGCCTGAATGTCTCGTTTGAGGATGTCAAATGTGTCGCACTTCCGGTATTGCGGCACAGGATTCTGCTCAGTTTCGATGCGGTATCGGAGGGAATTACGGAAGATGCGGTGATAGGGCAGATCTTAACAGAAAAGGAACAGGGACTGTATGCTTGATGCGGGAATTTACGAACAGCTGTCGCGGCTTGTGATCGCGATGAAACAGAAAAGCAGCCAGAATATGGCGGGAAACCGCAGATCCGTACAGAAAGGAACTTCTGCGGAATTTTCCGATTTCCGGGAGTATATGCCGGGAGATGATCTGCGCCGGCTGGACTGGAATGTCTATGCGCGGTCGGAGCGCATGTATATCCGGGAATATTTCGAGGAAAAGGAAGCGGTGGTATCGGTTATTTTAGATACCAGTGCGTCGATGCACTATGGGAAAAAGAGCAAGGCAGAACTGGCACAGGATCTGTGCGCAGTGATTGCCTTTCTGACCCTGCACCATATGGACCGGCTGGTGCTGTATGACAGCAGCCAGATGGGTACTCCGCTTGTGGTTTCCGGGGGAAAGAATGCACTGCCAAAAGTGCTTGGATGGCTGCAGGCGCGCACATTTTCGGGCACAGAGACGGATCTTCTTTCAGCCGTGCGCCAGATGCAGAGGCGTGGGGCGGGAGTTACCGTGATCGTCAGTGATTTTCTGACCGAAGCAGCGACAGATCCCACGCAGGATCATCTGGAAAAAACGATGCAGTATCTGGATTTTACGAAACAAAGACCCGTGTTACTTCAGACACTGTGTGCGGAAGAACTGCGTGTGACGATGGATGGTACGCGCAATCTGATCGATATGGAGTCCAAAGAAAAACTGCGCGTGACGATGCGTGCGGATGTGATCGCGCGCTATGAACAGGAACTGCAAAAGCTCACCGTGCGGCTGAAAAAAAGTGCATCGGCTGCCGGAGGCACCTATATACTCTGTGATTCCGAAAAAGAGAGACGCGCGCTGATTTTAGAAGACTTAAGACCTTTGTTTGGCTGAGAAAAATTTGAGGATGGATTATGATATTTGAGAGTTTGTGGCCGCTGGCATTTTTGCTGGCGGTTCCGGTTGTTGTGATTTTATATCTGCTTGTGCCAAAGGGGACAGACACGCAGGTGTCTTCGAACCTGTTGTGGAAGAAGCTCTTTTATAATGAACAGTCTAAAACGTTCTGGGAAAAGTTTTTGCACAATCTGCTGATGTATCTGCAGATCGTGATTCTTTTGCTGCTTATTCTGGCACTGATGGCGCCGTTTGTACAGCGTAAGGGCACAGGCAGTACGGATGTTGTGTATCTGATTGACACCAGCGGAAGCATGAAGCATCTCACCAAAGGGGGAAATACCCGGTTAGAGGAAGCCGTAAGCGAGATCAAAGAGCAGATTGCCGCTTCGGATGGAGCGAAAATCTCCATCGTTACCTGTGACGGCACGGGAACCAATCTGCTTGCCGTCCATACTTCCGAGAAAAAGGCGCTGTATCGGACACTGGCAGACATAAAGGGTACAGATACAGCCGGATCGCTTTCCGATGCACTGGCAACCGTACAGACCGTGCAGAAAAAAGATAAAAAGAATGATCTGGCAGATGTCATCGTCTATACCGACGGCATAGGTGCAAAACAGACGAAAAATCTCAAAAGTCAGCTTCAGGCAACCATCCGCGTGGTGGGAAGTCCGGTTTCTAACGTGGCGAATACGTTTCTGTCCTGCACCAAAGACAGCAGCGGAGACACGTATACGGTTGCATCAGGTGTGACAAATTACAGCGATCACGCGGCGAATATGGAAATTACGCTGTATGAGGGAAAGAAAATTCTTGAAGTGCGTACACTTTCCCTTGCTGCAGACGAGACGTATACCTGCCTGTTCAAACAGGTGAAATGGGGAAAACAGCCACTGCACACCGAACTTTCCGCAGTGACATTTGCTGGCAGCAGTCAGAAGGATTCCTTAAACGAGGATAACTGTGCCTATGCACTCAAAGACCGGGTTTCCACGAGCAAAGCCACACTGATCGGGGAAGGAAATACCTATATCGAAAAAGCGTATCTTGCCGTGACCGGAGAAAATCTTTCCAGGGCGAAAACGACGGATGCGCTTGACAGCGACGATCCGGGGGTATGTATTTTTGATGCGGATACGGCAGTGCAGGAATCCGATCAGCAGAAGGCGCGGATGATTTTTGCAAAAGAGGGAAAGAAAGAGGAAAAAAATGTCAGTCTGTCCGCCGGCGATACCGAACTGACTTCCGGAATCCGGGATTTTGCGCTCGGGGTAAATCAGACGTATGTGTATGATCTGCCGGCCTGGGCCACGGGCTTTTTGTGGAACGGAAAGCAGTGCGCCGCATACTACGGGGAACATGACGGAATCCGGGAGGTGGTACTCGGGTTTGATCTGCGGGAATCGGATTTTGCCCTGCAGCCGGAGTTTCCGGTATTTATGAACCATGCGCTGCATTATCTCGAGGACAGCTCCCTTCTTTCCAAAAATGTCTATGATGCCGGAGATACCGTGCAGATTCATGCATTAAGCGGTGTGGATGTGCAGCAGATTGCAGCATCGACCGATCAGGCGGGACTGTTTACCGTAAAAGCGGGGGACAGAAAGGAATCTTATATTGTAAAATTTGCATGCAGCAGTCAGTCGGATGGACGGATCACGGCAAGCGATTCCGGCAGCCGCAACACGATGCAGCGACAGCTTGTGCGAAAACAGGTGCGCAATGTCATCCTTGTCCTCGTGCTTCTTCTTATGATACTGGAGTGGATCTGTTATGTCCGGCAGATGCGTTACCGCGGGCGGTTTTATCTTGCGGTGCGTCTGGTGGGGCTCTCCCTTCTGGTGCTGGCTGTCTGCGGGATCTCGGTGCCGCTTTCCCACGCGAAAGATACAACCGTTTTTCTGGTCGATCTGTCGGAGAGCAATGCCGCAAATCTCACGCAGATGGAGCAGTATGTAAACCGGCAGATCAAAGATATGCCAAAGAACAATCAGTATGCCATCGTAACGTTTGGAGCCAATGCGGTTGTGGAACAGTTTCTGACCAGTGAGAAACACCGTTCACAGATTCTCTCGGCACCGGAGGCGGATGCAACCAACCTTGAGGAAGCCGTTTCCACAGGGCTTTCCATGATTCCGGACAATGCGGCCGGACGGCTTGTGGTGCTTACGGATGGAAAGCAGACAAAGGGAAATATCGAGCATACGGCATCGGCACTGACGGCAAAAAACGTGCAGCTGTATTCGGTTCTCTATGAAGATATCAAGCAGGGAAACGATG
This sequence comes from Lachnospiraceae bacterium UBA7598, assembly GCA_002474415.1. GTDB lineage: Bacteria > Bacillota > Clostridia > Lachnospirales > Lachnospiraceae > Roseburia. Next base: position 6,128 of record DLQV01000260.1, on the reverse strand, counting down.
CCTATATCGAAAACGTGGAGATGCCGGAGTATCTCTATCCGGGCGATTCCTATTCCATGACAGTAACCGTGGAAAGCAACTATGAGACCGATGCGAAGCTGCAGCTTTTGCAGGGAACGGAGATGGTCAGCCAGACAAGCGTGCACTTAAACAAAGGCAGCAACCGTTTCGTATTGAAACAGAAGGTAACCGGCACTGATGCGCAGCAGTACACCGTGCGTGTGAAGGCCCCGAAGGACACCTGTGAAAAAAACAACGATTACTGTGCGTATGCAACAGTGGATTCCCTGCCAAAGATTCTGGTCGTATCCGGAACAGGAGAGGACAGCGCACAGTTTCTGAAACTTTTAGATACTGCCGGATGCAACTACCGGCAGGTATCTGCATTAAGCGCTCCGGATACCCTCAAAGAAATGCTGCAGTACAAGAGCATCATTCTGGAAAATGTGTACCGGGCAGATCTGCCGGAGGGCTTTTTAAAGAATCTGAAAACTTATGTGAAAGACTACGGATGCGGTCTGGTGGCGTGCGGCGGAGAGGACAGTTTTGCACTGGGCGGATATCAGAATACGGAACTGGAAAAACTTCTTCCGGTCGATATGCAGCTACGCGGTGTGAATGAGAAACAGAATCTGGCAATGGTTATGGTGATCGATCATTCAGGCAGTATGTCGGAACAGACCTCCGAAGGCACCAATCTGGATCTGGCGATCGCGGCTGCCGATGCGGCTGTGGATCAGCTGGATGCAAAAGATGAAGTCGGTGTGGTAACCTTTGATGACGGTTACACCTGGCAGGTGCCGTTGGAAAAAGTGACGGATAAAGACAAGATCAAACAAAGCATCGAGACAATCAGCGAGGGCGGCGGAACGACCATCAAACCGGCTGTGCGTGCGGCGTTAAATGAAATCAAGAAGAGCAAAGCGCAGTTGAAACATATTGTGCTTCTGACGGATGGACAGGGGGAAACCCAAAATTTTGAAGATATCATCAAAGACTGTAAGGATGCCGATGTGACCCTTTCTACGGTAGCGGTTGGCGAGTCAGCCGATACACAGCTTCTGGAACGGCTGGCAACGCAGTGTAACGGCCGCTATTATTATTCCGATATCTCAACCGATATTCCGAAAATCTTTGCACAGGAGGTATTTTTAAGCGGAGATACCTATTTGCAGAACGGCCATTTTTCATTAAAAGGAAACAGCAGCAATGCCATCACGAAAAATCTCTTTGCCGATGGCTGGCCGCAGATCAAAGGGTACGTGAGTGCCTCTCCGAAAACCGGAGCCAATGTGCTGCTGGCATCTGTAGAAAAGGATGATCCGATTTTGTCTGTCATGCAGTATGGGCTGGGTCATACGGTTGCGTGGAATACCGATGTGACAAACCGCTGGACCGCAGGGCTGGCACAGCAGGATGATTACGTGCAGCTCTGGAAACGGATTGTCGATTACAGTGCGGGAAATACGACACTCGGCGAAGACCGTGTGGATGTAACTACCGTAAACGGAACAACGAAAGTTACCTATTATGCCAAAGATTACGCAGAGCAGACACAGGTGGAGGCTGTGTACACGGACCCGGATGGAAAAACGCATCAGGAGAAACTGACCGCAAGTGCGCCGGGAACTTATGAGGCACAGCTGGATACGGCAGTCTCCGGCGTTTACAATCTGAGCGTGCAGCGGAAAAACGGCAAAAAAATCGAAAATGCCATGACCACCGCAGCTGTGGTACAGTATTCGCAGGAGTACAAATTTGCGCTGACAAACGACAGCTTTTGTGCGTTCATCAAACAGTATGGAAAGATGCTTTCACCGGAGAAGAATGTATGGAAGAAGTTAAAAGCTTCCGGGCGGGCACGGGTTTCTTTGACCAATCCGCTTTTAATCTTTTTGCTTTTCGTATTTCTGGCGGATATCGCCATGCGGCGGTTTGCCTATGTTCCGCCAATGCCACACTGGACGAAGCCGGCAAAAAAAGCTATAATGACAAAAGAAAAAACAGCAGAAGACGGGCAGCCGGAGCCGGAAGCAGAAAAACCAAAGGAAAAGATAAAGAAAACAAAACCGAAGGAAACAGCTTCCCAGACACTCGATACTTCTGCGCTGTTAAAGAAAAAAGAAAAGCGGAATCATTCCGTTTAAAAGAAAACAGGAGTCATTATGCAATCAGACAGCAATTTACGAGAAACGTTACGGAGTATCGATCATAAAAGTTATCCGGCATACAAATCCCTGCGGGGAAGTTACCGGTTTGCAGACTATGTGTTATCCATCGATCATGTGCAGGGAGATCCTTTTGCGGCGCCTTCCCATGTGCGCGTGACCGTGGATGCAAAGGCTGCGGCATTTCCGGAGTATGCCATGAAAAATACACTGACCCGCACGGCACTGGCAGATGAACTGCTGCGCACGTTTGCCGCACAGATCAATCACTTTACATTTAAGGCGAAAGGATCGGGCAAAAGCGGCCTGATTTCGGTAACCCACTGCGGACAGGAGATCCTGACCCGGACAGCTTGTGAAGTGAATGAAAAAGAAATCACCGCGCGTTTTGCGGTAGGATTTCCGGCAAACGGACGGACGATCAATGCCAGGGAACTGGATAAAATTCTGTTTACCTATCTGCCGGAATGTGTAAAGCGCTCGTTTTATTATAAGAATCTTGATGCCCGCAGAATCCGAGATGCCGTGGAACTGGCAGAAGACCAGCAGGCAGTCCGTGACCAGCTGAAAGAACAGGGGCTGGTTGCATTTGTCGCCGATGATGCGGTACTGCCGCGGGAGAGCGGGATTTCCTCCCGTCCGATGAAACAGTCCGTGGCTTTTACCTCTCCAGAATCTCTCCGGGTGACGATGCAGCTTCCGCACAGAGGTGCGATCACCGGTATGGGAATCCCGAAAGGAATCACACTGATCGTCGGTGGCGGCTATCATGGAAAATCCACACTTCTGACCGCACTCGAACTGGGCGTTTATAACCATATCGCAGGGGATGGCAGAGAGTTTGTGATCACGGATGAGACCGCCTTAAAACTTCGTTCGGAGGACGGACGGTTTATCAAAGATGTCGATATTTCCATGTTTATCAATGACCTGCCAAACGGAAAAGATACACATCATTTTTCAACGGAAGATGCCAGCGGAAGCACATCGCAGGCAGCCGGAATCGTGGAAGGCATGGAGGCGGGAAGCCGCCTGTTTCTGCTGGATGAGGATACGTCCGCGACGAACTTTATGGTAAGGGATGCATTTATGCAGAAAGTAGTCAGCCCGGACAAAGAGCCGATCACGCCGTTTCTTTCCCGTGCGCGGGAACTGTATGAGCAGGCAGGAATTTCTACCATCCTGGTAGCGGGAAGTTCCGGTGCCTTTTTCCATATTGCGGATACCGTGATCCAGATGGACCGTTACAAGCCGGTTGATATCACAAAAAAAGCGAAGTCATTGTGCAAAGAATTTCCGATTTCAGAGGAAAAGCCACATCCGTTCGTCCTGCCACACAGTCACCGGATCATGGAAAAAGATAAAAACGGTGCCACAAAACGCAGGGATTACCGGAGCGGAGCCGTGCGCAAAAATGAGCCGGAGCGGTTAAAATTAAAAACCATGGGAACGGATGGATTTGCCATCGGAAAGCAGACCGTGGATCTGCGATATCTGGAACAGCTGATCGACAGCGAACAGACTGCGTGCCTTGGCATGCTCTTAAAATATGCGGTCGAACACCTGGTGGACGGCAAACGGACAATTGCCGAAGTCGTTGCACAGTTACAGAAAGAACTCGAAACGTCCGGCATGCGTTTCCTGGCGGAAAACGGTATCGTTTCCGGCGGTTATGCCATGCCGCGGGTGCAGGAGATTTATTCCTGTTTTAACCGTTATCGTGTATAGAAAAAGGGAAGCACAGGAGAGACTATGAAAAGAATATTAGTTGTCGTTGACATGCAAAACGATTTTACAACCGGACCGCTGGGCAATGCAGCGTGTTTTGCAGTCATTCCGGAGGTCGCGGAAGTGATAAAAACAGGCGTGTATGACAGAATCATTTTCACCAAAGACACGCACCAGAGTAATTATCTGGATACGCAGGAAGGAAAGCGGCTGCCCGTCGCGCACTGCATCGAAGGAACCGAAGGCTGGGAGATTGTGCCTGTGATCCGTAAGGCAGCATCCGCTTATTCCGAAGAACAGATCGAGACGATCTGTAAGCCGGCATTTGGCAGTGTGCAGCTTGGCGAACGCTTAAAGCAGTACTGCGGTGATGCAGAGGCACAGATTGATTTCTGTGGCGTGTGCACGGGTATCTGTGTCATCAGCAATGTCATGATTGCCAAAGCCTTTGTCCCGGAAGCGCGCGTGTGCGTGATTGAAAAAGCATGCGCCTGCGTGACACCGGAGTCACACCGCACGGCGATCGAAGCGATGAAAACCTGTCAGGTAGATATACAGTAATTGTATTTTATTTAAGTAAGAAGAAAAGAGAAGAATTATGAAGTTAAATCAGATCATCACCAGTTTGCTGGAAACAGACATGTACAAATTCAGTATGGGAGAGGCCATCTATCACCAGTTCTCTGACTATAAAACCACATGGACATTCAAGTGCCGCAATACCGATGTGCACTTTACAGCAGAGATGGTGCAGGAGATTAAAGAGCAGATTAAGGCGTACTGCAGTCTGCGTTTTACGGAGGAAGAGCTGGACTATCTGAATCGCATTACATGGATCAAGGGAAGCTATATTGATTTCCTGCGCCTGTGGCAGCCGCGCTATGAGGATTTTAAGATTTCGGATGAGGCAGAATGCGGACTTTCCATCGAAACATTCGGTACTTGGCTGAATACGTCCTTGTATGAGATTCCGACACTGGCGATTGTCAATGAAGTGTATTTCCGTATGGCGTACGATTATGACAGACTCTACGCCAGTTTCCGGGAGCGGCTGGAGCAGAAGATCAAAGATGCCAGCGGCAGATACGAGATCGGTTCGTTCAGTGAATTCGGACTGCGCCGCCGCCTTTCCGCAGAGGCACAGGAGCTTGCCGTCCGCAAGCTGAAAGAAGCAGAGTTTCATGGGTCAAAATTTGTCGGAACATCCAACGTCTATCTGGCAAAGAAATACAATCTGACACCGGTCGGAACCATGGCACATGAGTGGATTATGTGTGTCGGACAGGGAAATCACAAACATAATCCGGCGTATTCCAACTGGTACGCGCTCGATGCCTGGGTACGCGAGTATGGCGTGTTAAACGGTATTGCACTGACCGATGCGATTACGACCGACTGTTTCCTGCGGGATTTCCAGCTGACCTATGCAACGTTGTTCTCCGGCGTGCGTCATGACAGCGGCGATCCGGTGGAGTGGGGTGAAAAAATGATCGCACACTACCGGAAACTGGGGATCGATCCGGCAGGTAAGACTTTATTGTTCAGTGATTCTCTTGATTTTGCACGGGCACACGAACTGTACGAACATTTCCGGGACCGCACAAAGGTGGCTTTCGGAATCGGTACCTATATCTCGAATGATACGGATGTACCGGCACTGAATATCGTCATGAAAACCACGCTGTGCAACGGCATGGATGTCGCAAAGATTTCCGATACGCCGGGCAAGGGAATGTGTAAGAACCCGGATTATGTGCACTATCTGAAACGATGTATCGACTGGCGTATGAATCATGACAGATAAAAGAATGATTTTTTATTGTAGATAATTATTAAGGAGAGAGCAGATGGGAAAAATTGAGGGTGTTCGAATCAAAAATTTTGGACCGTTGAAAGACATTGTGATGGGGAAGACGCTTTCTAATCAAAATGGAATGGCTCTTGGAAATTTAACCGCTATTATAGGACCTAGCGGGAATGGAAAAAGTACTTTGGCAGATGCGTTTGGCTTTTTGGCAGATTGTCTGGAAATAGGGGTTGAAGCCGCCTGTGATACAAAAAACAGAGGTGGTTTTCAACAAATTCGATCACAGGGAATTGAAGAACCAATAAAATTTGAACTATATTACCGGGAAACAAGTACAACACGCCCAATTACGTATGAATTGGAGATTGACGAAGATGGTATGGGAAGACCTTATGTGAAAGAAGAACGGCTTCGTCAGCGTGTAC
>DLQV01000218.1:6311-9224 GCA_002474415.1 Lachnospiraceae bacterium UBA7598 | reverse complement strand
CCTGGGGGCGCAGGAGGAAGGAATCCCGAATATATACCGGGATGTGACAGCTTCCATGTATCCGGCAATTGCACAGAACGAGCAGCAGCTGTGGTATGAATCACAGGAGGAAAACCTGGCGTATTATGAGAATCAGGCAGCAGAGGAAAACGAACAGGCAAAGCAGATCATTGCGGAAAATGAAAAGGCGGTAGCGGAACAGCCAGTGCAGCAGGAAAGTCAGAATGTGGACGAGACTCCGACACAAAAAGAGTCCAAAAAGCTGGAGAAAAAAACAGAAACTTCCGGGAAAAAAGTTTCTGTCAACCGCAAAAAACTGCAGGATTTTGATTATCTGCGACAGACCTTTTATCAGGTCGATAATACGACGACCATCGGGAAAAATCAGCTGGACGTGGATAAGCTGATGAAACCGGATCTAAAGATTGACCAATCCGTGGACGGCCCGCAGATTTTAATTTATCATACCCATTCCCAGGAACGGTATGCCGATTCAAAAGATGAAAAAACGGGTGTTGTCGGAGTGGGAGATTATCTGACGGAATTGTTGGAAGAGGAAGGATTTCGAGTCATGCATCATAAAGGAGAGTATGATGTGGGCGACCGGGATCATGCGTATTCGAAGGCAGCCCCGTCGATTCAGAAAATCATAAATGATCATCCATCGATTCAGGTAGTGATCGATTTACATAGAGACGGCGTGGGAGAAAACACGCGTCTGGTGACAACGCAAAACGGAAAAAAGATGGCAAAAATCATGTTTTTTAACGGACTGAGCAGAACGACGGCTTCCGGGGATATTCCGTATTTAAAAAATCCGTATATTTCCGATAATCTGGCGTTTTCGTTTCAGATGCAGCTTGCCGCTGCGGAATATTATCCGGATTTTACAAGGCGGATTTATCTGAAGGGATACCGTTTTAATATGCATTTCTGCCCGAAGAGTATGCTGGTGGAAGTGGGCGCACAGACGAATACGTTTGAGGAAGCAAAAAATGCGATGGAACCACTTGCAGATCTGTTTGCAAAAGTGTTGAAATAACGGCTGTAAATGTTACAATGTACTTATATGAGGAGGGCATTTTTTATGGTTGATTATACAGAAGGCTCAGGCAGACAGTATCACACAGGCGTGGGACCGCAGGACATAGGTAAGTATGTGATCCTGCCGGGAGATCCCAAACGATGTGCAAAGATTGCGGAATTTTTAACGGATGCAGAACAGGTGGCAGATAACCGGGAATTTACGACTTACACCGGAACGTTAGATGGCGTCAGGGTGAGTGTGACTTCCACCGGAATCGGCGGACCGTCGGCTGCGATTGCCATCGAGGAGCTTTCCAAATGCGGTGCACACACGTTTTTGCGTGTAGGCACCTGCGGCGGAATGCAGGAAAATATACTTGGTGGAGATCTGGTGATTGCAGACGGAGCGATCCGGATGGAGGGGACAAGCCGCGAGTATGCACCGGTCGAATATCCGGCTGTCCCGGATTTTACAGTGACTACTGCACTGGTACAGGCAGCAAAAAAACGCGGGATACGTCATCATGTCGGCGTTGTACAGAGCAAGGATTCCTTTTTCGGACAGCATGAGCCGCAGGTTATGCCGGTAAGTTATGAGCTCACGCAGAAATGGCAGGCATGGCTCCGGATGGGATGTCTGGCATCGGAGATGGAATCGGCGGCGCTTTTTATTGCCGGAAGTTTTTTACACGTGCGTGTGGGCGCCTGCTTTCTTGTCCTTGCCAATCAGGAGCGGGAAAAAAAGGGGCTGCCGAACGTGCAGGTGCATGATACAACACAGGCAATCGCTACAACTGTGGATGCCATCCGGTTGCTGATACAGGAGGATCAAGATGCAGACAGATTATAAAGAACTGATCCGGAGTGCGTTTCAGGCGAGAAAGCGGGCGTATACACCGTATTCCCGTTTTCAGGTGGGTGCGGCTCTTCTGGCAAAAAACGGAACTGTGTATCAGGGATGCAATATAGAAAATGCCTCCTATCCTGCAACAAACTGTGCCGAACGCACGGCATTTTACAAGGCGGTCAGTGAGGGTGTGCGGGAATTTCAGGCGATTGCGATTGTTGGCGGAAGTGTTCCGTACCCCAAAACGGCAGAGGAAAACCAATGTGCGGATCTTTGCAGTCCGTGTGGAATCTGCAGGCAGGTGATGCGGGAATTCTGTCCGGGAGATTTTGAGATTGTACTTGCAAGGTCCCCGGAGGACTATGAAGTATACACGCTGGAGGAACTGCTGCCTCTTAGTTTTGGACCGGAAAATCTTAAGAAACAGGGAGGGGAGTAAATCATGGACAGACGATTTAAACGTGTTTTTGTAATAGTACTCGATTCGATGGGAATAGGAGCGATGGCAGATGCCGCACGCTTCGGAGATGAAGGTGCCGATACGTTAGGGCATATTTCACAGACCGTGGAACATTTTTATATTCCAAACCTGGCATCCTTAGGGCTGGCAAACCTGAAATCCTTAAAACAGGTACAGCCGCAGGAACATCCGCTTGGATATTATGCGGCACTGAATGAAAAAAGCAACGGAAAAGACACCATGACCGGACACTGGGAGATGATGGGGATTGAAACAAAAAAGCCTTTCATAACCTTTACCGAACATGGATTTCCGCCGGAGCTGATTGCAGAACTGGAAAAAAGATGCGGCAGAAAAATTATAGGAAACCGGGCGGAAAGCGGAACAAAGATTTTAGAGGAACTCGGCGAGCAGGAAATCAGGGAAGGAAAGCTGATCGTGTACACATCGGCAGATTCGGTTCTGCAGATCTGCGGGAACGAGGAGACGATGGGATTAGAGACCCTGTATCATTACTGTGAGATTGCCAGGGAACTGACGATGCGTGATGAGTGGCGGGTGGGACGCGTGATCGCCCGCC
>DLQV01000218.1:0-6288 GCA_002474415.1 Lachnospiraceae bacterium UBA7598 | reverse complement strand
CGCCCGCCCGTATGTGGGAAAGAAAAAAGGCGAGTTTGTCAGAACCAGCAACCGCAGGGATTATGCGTTGAAACCGACCGGGCCAACGGTATTAAATGCGCTTCAGGAAGCCGGATATGACGTGCTGGCAGTCGGAAAGATCCATGATATTTTTGACGGATATGGAATTACAAAAAGTCTGCATTCGACCAGCAGTGTCCATGGGATGGACCAGACCATTGCGCTGGCTCAATCCGATTTCTGCGGTTTGTGTTTTACCAATCTGGTCGATTTTGATGCCCTGTGGGGACACCGGAGAAATCCGATTGGATACGGAGAGGAAATTGAGCGGTTTGACAAAAAGCTCGGAGAACTTATGCCACTGCTTAAAAAAGAGGATCTGCTGATGATCACGGCGGACCATGGGAACGATCCGACGTACAAAGGGACGGATCACACAAGAGAGCAGGTGCCGCTGCTTTTGTATTCGCCATCCGATCAGGGAAGCGGCCCGCTTCCGACACAGGATACATTTGCGGTGATCGGGGCCACCATTGCGGATAATTTTGGAGTGCAGATGCCGGCAAATACGATCGGCACATCACTTCTTCCGTTGTTATAGTTTGCAGAAGAGAGGGAAAAGCCGATGATGAATCGATTTATTGCACACAATATGCCAAAAATAGAGCTGCACTGTCATCTGGACGGTTCGGTGAGCCTGCCCCTGATCCAGAAACTGATGCAGCAGGAGGGGAAAGAGCCGCTGGGACTGGAAGAACTGCGGGAAAAACTGGTGGCACCGATGGATTGCAGTTCACTGGCAGAGTATCTGGAGAAGTTTGAACTGCCGCTTAGCTGCCTGCAGACGAAGGAAGGACTTTCGGCAGCAGCACAGGATCTGGCACTTTCTGCAGCAAAAGAACAGGTCAAGTATTTGGAAGTGCGTTTTGCACCTGCATTTTCCATGGAGCAGGGGCTTTCGGTCCGGGAAATCTTAGAGAGCGTCCGGGATGGACTGAAAAAAGCAGAAGAAAAAGCGGACATCCTGACCGGAATGATTGTCTGCACCATGCGCAATCTGGAAACCGAAAAAAATATTGCCATGTTAAAAGAAGCGCGGGAATTTCTCGGAAACGGTGTTGTTGCCTGTGATCTGGCAGGGGATGAAAAGGCGTATCCGACAGCGGCGTTTGCGGACGTATTTGCTACTGCAAAAAAATATGGCATGCCATATACCATCCATGCAGGAGAATGTGGAAGCAGGGAAGAAATCCGCACGGCCATTGAAATGGGAGCATCGCGGATCGGTCACGGAATTGCCATGAGCGGGGACGAGGAGCTAAAGAAGGAAGTTGCAGAAAAAAAGATCGGCGTGGAATTGTGTCCGACGAGTAATCTGCAGACAAAGGCGGTCACGGATTTTGCAAACTATCCGTTCCGGGAATTTTACGATGCCGGAATTCCGCTTTCCATCAATACGGACAACCGTACCGTCAGCGATACCAGCTGTACGGATGAATATATGCGTCTGGCAGAAGCCGGGATGTTTAAAGAGCCGATGTGTGAGAAAATTTATATGGCTTCGCTGCACGCGGCATTTGCGGACGATGATACCAAACAGGTATTATGGAAAAAGTGGATGTCAATGTTTGATTTATAGACCTGTTTTCGGTATAATGTAACATTGCGTAGGTTCTATCAGCAGCTGATGGACCGTACTTATCAAACGATAAATTATAGTAGAAAGAAAAAGAGGAATAAGATGTCAATCGATCAGAGCAAAATTCGTAATTTTTGTATTATTGCCCATATTGATCACGGTAAGTCTACACTTGCGGATCGAATCATAGAAAAAACAGGAACGCTGACCAGCCGTGAGATGCAGGCACAGGTTCTCGACAATATGGATCTGGAGCGCGAGAGGGGAATCACGATCAAATCCCAGGCAGTGCGCATCATCTATCAGGCAAAGGATGGAGAGGAATATATTTTTAACCTGATTGATACTCCGGGACATGTGGATTTTAATTATGAAGTATCCCGAAGTCTTGCAGCGTGTGACGGTGCCATCCTTGTCGTGGATGCTGCACAGGGCGTGGAAGCCCAGACACTTGCCAATGTCTATCTGGCACTGGATCATGATCTGGATGTGCTTCCGGTCATCAACAAGATTGATCTGCCGAGTGCACGCCCGGAAGAGGTCGCACAGGAAATCGAGGATGTGATCGGTATTGAGGCGATGGATGCTCCGCGCATTTCCGCAAAGACCGGACTGAATATTGAGGAAGTGCTTGAACAGATCGTGACGAAGATTCCGGCACCTACCGGAGATCCGAAGGCACCGCTTAAGGCGTTGATCTTTGATGCGCTGTATGATTCCTATAAGGGTGTAATTGTTTTCTGCCGGATCAAGGAAGGCACGGTCAAGGTGGGAACCAAAATCAAAATGATGGCCACGGGAGCCGAAGATCTGGTGACTGAAGTGGGATATTTCGGTGCCGGGCAGTTTATTCCGTGCGACGAACTTTCTGCAGGTATGGTTGGATATATTGCAGCGAGCATTAAAAATGTGCGCGATACACGTGTCGGAGATACTGTGACAGAGCTCGACCGCCCGTGTGCAGAACCGCTTCCAGGATATAAAAAGGTCAATCCGATGGTGTACTGCGGATTATATCCTGCAGACTCTGCCAAGTATCCGGATCTGCGGGATGCGCTTGAAAAGCTGCAGGTCAATGATGCATCGTTACAGTATGAACCGGAGACGTCTCTTGCCCTGGGATTTGGATTCCGCTGCGGATTTCTTGGATTACTGCATCTTGAGATTGTGCAGGAGCGTTTGGAGCGTGAGTTTAATCTGGATCTTGTGACTACGGCACCTGGTGTTATTTATAAGGTGCACAAGACCAACGGAGAAGTGTTTGATCTGACCAATCCGTCCAATCTGCCGGACCCTTCGGAGATTGAATACATGGAGGAACCGTTTGTATCAGCAGAGATCATGGTAACCAGCGAGTATGTCGGGGCCATTATGAAACTTTGTCAGGAGCGCCGCGGTATTTATATCAGCATGGATTATATTGAAGCAACCCGTGCCGTAATCAAATATGATATGCCACTGAATGAGATTATTTACGATTTCTTTGATGCTTTAAAGTCACGGTCCCGTGGATATGCCTCTTTTGATTATGAAATGAAAGGATATGTCCGTTCCGACCTTGTCAAACTGGATATTCTTATTAATAAGGAGATGGTGGACGCCTTATCCTTTATTGTATTCAAAGACAGTGCATACGATAGAGGCCGTAAAATGTGTGAGCGTCTGAAAGAAGAGATTCCGAGACATCTGTTTGAAATCCCGATTCAGGCAGCCGTAAACGGAAAAGTCATTGCGCGTGAAACGGTTAAGGCCATGCGCAAGGACGTACTGGCAAAATGTTACGGCGGTGATATTTCCCGTAAGAAAAAGCTTCTGGAGAAACAGAAGGAAGGAAAGAAGAGAATGCGTCAGGTCGGCAGCGTAGAAGTGCCGCAGGAGGCATTCATGAGTGTATTGAAACTGGATGAAGACTGATTCTATGAATGAAAAGAAACTGGAATTATATATTCATATTCCTTTTTGCGTGAAAAAGTGTGATTACTGTGATTTCCTGTCATTCCCGGCAGACAGCAATACACAGATCAGATATGTGCATGCCCTGCTGCAGGAAATCCGTTATTACGGAAATCTGCTTGGAGATTATCATGTTCCGACGATTTATATCGGAGGGGGCACGCCGAGCTGGCTGGAGGAAAATCTGATTTACACCGTGCTGCAGCAGGTTGCTTCGAGTTTTCATGTGGAGGCAGATGCGGAGATCAGCATCGAGTGCAATCCGGGAACTGTGACGGCAAAGAAACTGAATGTCTATCAGAGTGCGGGGATCAATCGTCTTTCGATCGGACTGCAGTCGACAAACAATGAAGAGCTGAAAGCGCTTGGAAGAATTCACACGTATGAGCAGTTTTTAAAAACGTATGAGTTGGCGAGAAATGCAGGGTTTGAAAACATCAATATTGATCTGATGAGTGGTCTGCCTTACCAGACGCTGGACAGGTTTTTAAATTCCTTGCAGACGGTGATCCGTCTGAAACCGGAACATATTTCGGCATATTCCCTGATCATAGAAAAGGGAACGCCATTTTATGAACGGTATAAGTTTGATGCAGTAAAGCAGGAAGCCGGGCTTCATACAGAGATTCTTCCGGAGGAGGATGAGGTATACCGCATTTATAAGGCCACGCAGGATGTATTGAAACAGGCTGGTTACCGGCAGTATGAGATCTCCAATTTTGCCCAGCCGGGATATGCCTGCAGGCATAACATCGGCTACTGGACCAGAGAAAATTATCTGGGGCTGGGGCTTGGGGCATCTTCCCTGGTGGAAAACGTCCGGTATACCAATACCCGGCAGCTGTATGCGTATGGAGAATTTTGTGATCATCTGCAGGAAAAGTCTCCGGCAGAGTTTTTAAAAGATGGGGAGCATGCCGTTCCGGAGGGGCTCTGGATTGGCAGCTGTGTGCAGGAACAGGCACAGATTCTGACAAGAAAAGAGCAGATGGAGGAATTTATGTTTCTGGGGCTGCGGATGAATGAGGGAGTAACCAGAGCAGATTTTGAACGATGTTTTGGAGTACCGATTGAGGCTGTGTATTTAGAGCCCCTTCATAAGCTGAAAGAAGAGGGGCTTTTGCAGATGATAGCCGGTCGGATTTTCCTTACAGATAAAGGAATGGATTTGTCAAATTATGCGATGGCAAAGTTCCTTTTATAAAATATAATTATAAAATAAAAATAAAATAGCATCAGGGTGTTGACAAAAAAACACCTTGGTGCTATTTTAATAGCAGAACGATATTAGCACTCTAAGTAAATGAGTGCTAACAAACCAAAAATAACCGGTGAAGGTTCAGGAACAGGAGACGGGAAGATGGCAGACGAGAATATGGAATTGGATGAAAGAAAAGTAAAAATTCTGGATGCAGTTATCCGTAACTATCTTGCAACCGGCGAACCGGTGGGATCGCGAACCATTTCAAAATATACGGATCTGAATTTAAGTTCTGCAACCATCCGTAATGAGATGGCAGATCTTGAAGAACTTGGCTATATCGTGCAGCCGCATACATCAGCAGGAAGAATTCCTTCGGACAAAGGCTATCGGTTTTATGTGGATCATCTGATGCAGGAAAAAGACCGGGAAGTCAAAGAGATGAAGGACTTCGTAATAGAAAAAACCCAGAAGATGGATGAGGTGTTAAAAAAGGTCGCAAAGATGCTGGCAAACAACACCAATTATGCGACACTTGTTTCCGCACCAGCTTACAGCGGAAACAAAGTAAAGTTTATACAGCTGTCAAATGTAGATGAGGAACATATACTGGCAGTTATTGTAATGAACAGCAACATGGTAAAGAATCAGATGATCGATGTGGAAGAACCGCTCGACAACGAAACTTTACTGAAACTGAACATTCTGCTGAATACAGCATTGAATGGGTTGTCACTGCAGGAGATCAATCTTGGAACGATTTCCAAACTGAAAGAGCAGGCAGGTGTGCACAGTGAGATTGTTTCCCATGTGCTGGATGCACTGGGACAGACACTGAGTGAGAATGAGGATCTGCAGATTTACACAAGCGGTGCAACCAATATTTTGAAATATCCGGAACTTTCTGATTCAGAGAGTGCGGCAGGTCTTCTTTCCACATTTGAGGAAAAAGATGAGCTGGTAAATCTGGTAACGGAATCCCTTTCTGAGGGGGAGAGCAAAGGAAATGAAATACAGGTTTATATCGGAAATGAAGCTCCGGTACAGACCATGAAAGATTGCAGTGTCGTTACCGCAACTTATGATCTGGGGGAGGGCGTCAAAGGAACGATCGGAATTGTTGGTCCGAAACGGATGGATTACGAAAACGTGGTTGACAACCTCAAGAACTTAAAGTCCCAGTTAGACGGTATTTTTGATAAAGAAAAAGGGCAATCCTAGAAAGGTGGTAAACATGGCAGAGAACAAAAAAGTCATGGAAGAAGAGGCAGTAGATACAAAAGAAACCAAGGCCGATCAGACAGAAGAAACAAAAGACACAAAGGAGACGGCGGCAGAGGAAACAAAAGAAACTGCAGCCGAAGAAAAGGATACAAAGAAAGAAGAAAAATCCGAGAAAAAGGGTGCCTTTGGAAAGAAGAAGAAAGATAAAAAAGACGAACAGATTGAAGATTTAAACGACCGTCTGAAACGTCAGATGGCAGAGTTTGATAAT
>DLQV01000135.1 GCA_002474415.1 Lachnospiraceae bacterium UBA7598 | reverse complement strand
TGGTAAGTCTGTTATTATCATACAGTTTCAGACGTTCTCCATTGAAACGGACCATGATGAAATTATTTTTCTGTTCATAGTAATTCAGACAGATTCCAATCGGTGTGACAAGCAGCGGATCTTTTTTGATATCTTCCTGCTCAAATGTCACTTTTTTGAGCACCTCTTCGCCTCTTAGTGCCACACGCTCCTTCGGCAGATCCAGATGTTCGGCAAGTTTTTCTGTAAATCCATGGATTTTTCCACCTCCTCCGACAACAAAGCAGGCACTTACCGTTTTATCCCCATTCAGTTCCTTGATCTTTGATGCTACCTCGGAAGTAATCTTCTCCACCGTCGGAGCAACCAGCTCCCAGATTTCCTTAGATGGAATCGTATGGGAAATGCTCATAATATCCTCATATGTCACTTCATCCTCGCTCGAAGATGCCAGTTTCATTTTCTCTGCCGTCTGGAAATCCACCAGATACTGCTGCACAATCAGCTCGGTCAGTTCATCCCCGGCATACGGAATCATGCCATAAGCAATGATGCTTCCTTCCTTTGTGATGGAAATATCCGAAGTTCCCGCCCCGACATCGACCAGTGCAATATTTAACATCCTAAAATTGTCCGGGATTGCCACATTGATTGCCGCAATTGGCTCCAGCGTCATATTTGCAACACTCATTCCAGCCTGACCGACTGCAGAATACAATCCGTCCACAACATCTTCCGGCAAAAAGGTTACAATAATGTCCTCGCCGATTTTATTTGCTTTATGTCCTTCAATGCTGATAAATACTTCCTCGTTTAAATAATATTTAACAACGGAATATCCGACACAATAAAACTTATACTTTGTATCATTTTGTTCCCGTAAAATATCCTGTGCCTGCTCTACGCCAAGAAGATTTAATGTATGGATATCTTCTCCTGTGACAACCGACTCCTCTGCATATTCATACTCCACATGTGTAGTTACGGTTTTTAACACACGGCCGGCTGCTGCAATACACACTTCCGAAAGCGGTGCATCCAGCTGTGCTTCCAGCTCTGCTTTTACGGCAGAAATTGTACGCGCCACTTTTCCAATATCGTGAATCTGTCCATCCAGCATGGACCGTGTCTCATGCTGTCGGACAAACTGTGCCTCCACAATAAACGATCCATCTTCTGTCCGGTGTCCGACTGTTCCCACCACATTTCGGGTTCCTATATCCAAACCAAATACGTTATTCATATACTTCTCTCCTCAGCGCTTCATCTGTCTGTGTCAATGTTTCTTCCAGTGTCCCGTTATTGTCTATCACTATCTGGCAATGTCTACGATATTCGTCTTCACTCAGCTGGCTGGCAAAAATCCGGTCCACATGTGCATCGGAATACCCTCTTGATGCCTTCAGACGGGCCCTTCTGTTTTCTCTTGTAGTATAAATATACCAGAGTTCATCGCAGATTTCATCATAATGTTCTTCAATCAGAAGTGCAGCTTCCAAAACCAGCAGGGAAAGTTTTCCAGCCCGCTCCTCTGCCTCTTTCTGCTGCAGAATATATTTTCTGACTGCCGGATGCACAATACCATTCAGACATTCTCTCTTTTCATCATCTGAAAATATAACGGCAGCAAGCTGTGCACGGTCAAACGAACCATCCTGCACATAAATATCTTCCCCGGCAAATTTTTCTTTTAATTTTTGAAAACATTCTGTCCCCGGCTGCATCAGGTCATGTGCAATCTCATCTGCAAGCATAACCCTGACCCCCGGTTTTGACGCAAGATGTGCGAGTATGGCAGATTTTCCTGCTCCTACGCCGCCTGTAATTCCAATAAAACGCATACCATCACCTCACGAATTTTTCCTGTGTATCTTCTTAATGTGCCTCATACCAGTCATGCCCACATGCCGTACCGACAGCAAGCTCCACTTTCAAATCGGCCGCTTTTTGCATTTCTTCTTCTAAAAGCGCAATGACTTTTTCTTTTTCTTCCTCTGCGGTCTCAATCAGCAATTCATCGTGCACCTGCAAAATCAGACGCGATCGGAAATGTTCCCGGATCAGACGGTCATGTACCCGAATCATGGCAATTTTAATAATATCTGCCGCCGTTCCCTGAATTGGCGCATTCATGGCGACACGCTCACCAAACTGTCTTGTCATAAAATTACCCGATGACAATTCCGGAATCGGGCGGATACGGCCAAACAAAGTTCTTGTATATCCCTTTTCCTTTGCCTGCGCTACGGTATGATCTAGAAATTCTTTGATCTTCGGATAGGTTTCAAAGTAACTGTCGATAAATTCCTGTGCTTCTTTGGTTCCTATATTTAAATCCTGGCTCAGTCCATAAGCGCTGATTCCGTATACTATTCCAAAGTTTACAGCCTTGGCATTTCTTCTCTGTAAGTCTGTCACTTCATCAAACGGTACATGAAATACCTTGGATGCCGTACTTCGATGAATGTCCTGATTTTCGCGGAACGCCTCGATCAGCTGCTCATCACCGGACATGTGTGCCAAAAGCCGCAGTTCAATCTGTGAGTAATCGGAATCAACAAACAAATCTCCCGGCATTGGATGAAATACCTTTCTTATCATCTTTCCAAGTTCAATCCGGATCGGGATATTCTGCAGATTCGGATCTGTACTGCTCAATCGTCCCGTTGCCGTGATCGTCTGATGGAACGTTGTATGAATTTTTCCGGTTGCATCAATAAAGTTTGAAAGACCATCTGCATAGGTAGATTTGAGCTTGGAAAGTTTCCGGTACTCCAGAATATCTGCAACAATCGGATAATCTCCGGC
Source organism: Lachnospiraceae bacterium UBA7598 (assembly GCA_002474415.1). Taxonomy (GTDB): domain Bacteria; phylum Bacillota; class Clostridia; order Lachnospirales; family Lachnospiraceae; genus Roseburia. The sequence goes on along the minus strand of DLQV01000135.1, from coordinate 2,401 downwards.
AAGTTTTTCCAATACTTCTGCAGAAGTTGAAAAACCGGTCTTTGTCTTTTTTGCATTTGGCAGCTGCATCTTTTCAAAGAGAATCACACCGAGCTGTTTTGGAGAATTAATATTAAACGTCTCTCCTGCTTCCTCATAAATTTTCTGTTCCAGTTCTCCGATGGAAACCGACAGTTTCTGACCATACTCTTTTAATGCATTGGCATCGATACAGATTCCTTCCTGTTCCATGTCTGATAAGACGAACACCAGAGGCATCTCGATTTCGCGCATCAGCTGCTCCATCCCATGCTCCTTAAGTCCTTCCTTAAGAACTGCGGCTGATTTCCATGCAATATAGGATTCCCAACAGGCATACCGGAGCACATCCGCTTTCTTTTCCGTGATGACATCCCCCGGCATCTGTTTGCCAAGCAGATCGGTTCTCGACGGAATCATCAGTCCCAGATAATCTTTTGCAATATCTTCATATGGATACGCTCCCTTAAGTGGATTGAGCAGATATGCTGCAATCGTACGGTCAAAAAAACGGTTTCTTATCTCTTCCGGTACATCGTGCATCTCAAAAGCAGCCAGCGCCGGCTTTAACTCTGCCGCGTACAGTTCCTGTCGTTCCAACAGATCCTGTTTTAACTTTTCTGCCGGAAGTTCTTTCGAAGCCACCATAAGATAATTGTCTTCTTCCGAAAACGAAATGGCAAGCCCGGCAAATTTCTGATCCTCCATGGTATCAAACAGGGAAAGCTGCTGATTTTGTGTTCCCTGTTCCACTACGTAGAAGCCCACCGCTTTTCCCTTGGCTTTTTCCCAGATCCGGTCTGCTGTTTTCTGGTCTTTTACAATCTGAAAACTTTCTTCTGCGTGATTTTTTGGCGCATCCACGGTAAACCGGTTCAAAAGATTCTTAAATTCGAGTCTCTTACACAGCAAATAGGCTTCCTCTGTATACAAAGAAGCCTTTCCATCTATTTTTGCATTGGCAAAATCGTAATCCACCGGAACATCAGTGATGATGGTTGCAAGTTCTTTGCTCATCACTGCCTGATCCCAGTATTCTACAATATTTTTAGATGCACGCGGTGGTTTTACCACATCCGCATGTGCATGAACTTCCTCAATGCATCCATATTGTCCGATCAGTGCAGTCGCGGTTTTTTCACCAATTCCCGGCACACCTGGAATATTATCGGCCGTATCTCCCATCAGGGCTTTTACGTCAATAAATTCCTTCGGTGTCACCTGATACCGTTCTTTGACATCCGCTGCCAGATAATCTTCAATCTCTGTTCCGGTGCGTTTCGTCTTTGGAATACGGATCTTGACATGATCCGTTGCAAGCTGCAACAGATCACGGTCTCCGGATACGACAGAAACTTCCATCCCGGCACGCTCTCCCCTTCCGGCAAGTGTACCGAGAAGATCATCGGCTTCATATCCTTCCATCTCGATGGTACAGACACCCATGGCCGCCAGCATTTCTTTCATCAGCGGAACCTGCTGCCGCAGAGCGTCATCCATCGGTTTTCGTGTTCCCTTGTAGGCCTCATACATTTTATGACGAAAAGTTGGCGCATGAACATCAAATGCAACCGTCAGATAATCCGGCTGTTCCTCCTCTAATATTTTAAAAAGAATATTTAAGAATCCATACACCGCATTGGTATGCAGGCCTTCGGAATTTGTCAGATCCGGCAATCCAAAAAATGCACGGTTTAATATGCTGTGTCCATCAATCAGCACCAGCTTTTCACTCATTACTTTTTATTTCCTTCCCGGCCACGGTTTATACTGCCCGTGTTGCCTCCTTTAACCATGCCAGTTCTTCTCCCTGTAAATATGGAGAAACTACTTTGTATACATTTGCATGGTAATCATTCAGACGTTTCTTTTCAACCTCCGTCATCTGCTGCGGATCGATCGCATCCAGATCAAATGGAACATACGTCAGATTTTCAAAATACATAAACTGACCGTATTCATTTTTTTCACCTTTCCGGCATACCAATTCATTTTCCAGACGTATTCCATATTTTCCTTCGATATAAATACCGGGTTCATCCGTAGTTACCATTCCCTCTTCAAAAACAGTTCCTCCCGGACGATCCTCGGTTCCTTTATAGCGGAACGCATTCGGTCCCTCATGCACATTGAGCACATATCCCACACCATGTCCCGTTCCGTGCTTAAAATCAAGTCCGGCTTCCCAGAACGGTTCCCGTGCGATAATATCCAGATTCATACCGCTGCACCCATACAAAAAACGGGCATTTGCCAGATTCATATTGGATCTGCATACACGGGTAAAATCCGCTTTCATCTCTTCTGTCACCGGTCCGAGTGCAAAGGTTCTCGTAATATCTGTCGTGCCTTCCAGATAATGTCCGCCGGAATCCACCAGAAG
>DLQV01000276.1 GCA_002474415.1 Lachnospiraceae bacterium UBA7598 | reverse complement strand
CTGTATCATTCTTGGTCGTGCGGAAAGTTATGCATCCAAGAATGGACCAATCGAATCTATTTTTGATGGAATTGGTATGGGACTTGGATTTACCATGGGTCTGACTATCATCGGACTGATCCGTGAGATCCTTGGTGCCGGAACCTTTTTCGGCCTTCCGTTCCTTTCTGCAATCAAAGGATTTACTCCGATCACAATTTTCATCATGGCACCAGGAGCATTCCTCGTACTGGCATTCCTTGTAGCCGGAATGAACATCATCCGTAAAAAGATGGAAGCAAAGGGCAAACCGCTTGCCGAGCCGGCAGGATGTTTATCCGGAGACTGTGCACATTGTGGTCAGTCCGCACTTTGTACAGGAAAGAGTGCTGGAGTTTCTGATCAGAAACAGGCATAAGGAGGGAGAGAGACGATGAGTACATTAGCTGAACTGGTTTTGATCGCGGTAGGTTCTGCGATCGTAAACAACGTAGTATTGAGTCAGTTCCTTGGTATCTGTCCGTTCCTTGGTGTATCCAAGAAAACAGAGACAGCTGCTGGTATGGGAGGTGCCGTAATTTTCGTTATTACGATCTCTTCTTTCATTACCGGACTGATCTATAAATTTATTCTGGCCAATCCATTTCTTGTGAAAAAGGGAATTGATCTGACCTATTTAAAGACCATTGTATTTATTCTGGTCATTGCAGCACTGGTGCAGTTTGTAGAGATGTTCTTAAAGAAGAGCATGCCAGCACTGTATCAGTCACTGGGTGTTTACCTGCCGCTTATTACAACAAACTGTGCGGTACTTGGTGTAGCCTTAAACTGTGTTACTTATGATTACAATCTCTTAGAGGGTGTTGTTTACGGATTTTCCACAGCGTTTGGTTTCTTTATCGCAATCGTATTGATGGCGGGAATCCGTGAAAAAATTGAGTACAATGATATCCCGAAGACATTTAGAGGTACAGCAATCGTTCTGATCACTGCCTGCCTGATGTCTATTGCCTTTATGGGATTCTCAGGAATGATTTAGGAGGGAAAAGACGTATGATAACTGGAATTATTGTCGCAGCTGTTGTTGTCGGCTGCGTAGGAATTATTCTTGGATTTTTCCTCGGAATCGCCGGAGAAAAGTTCAAGGTAGAGACTGATCCAAGAGAGGATGCCATTCTTGAGGTTCTTCCGGGAAACAACTGTGGCGGCTGTGGATATGCCGGATGTTCCGGACTTGCTGCGGCAATTGCAAAGGGAGAAGCACCGGTCAACCAGTGCCCGGTCGGCGGAGAGCCGGTTGCCGCAAAGGTTGGCGAGATCATGGGTGTTTCTGCAGGAGCTTCGGTAAAAAAAGTTGCTTTTGTTAAGTGCGCCGGAACCTGTGAGAAAGCAAACCAGGATTATGAGTATACCGGTGTGGAAGATTGTGCTGCAATGGCATTTGTTCCAAATGGCGGGCCAAAGTCCTGCAATTATGGATGTCTGGGATTTGGAAATTGTGTGAAAGCATGTCCGTTTGATGCAATCCATGTAGTCGACGGTATTGCAAAGGTTGATGCAAAGGTCTGCAAGGCCTGCGGCAAATGTGTGGCTGCATGTCCGAAGCAGCTGATTGAGCTTGTACCGTATGAGGCAATGCATCTTGTACAGTGCAGTTCCAAAGATAAGGGCAAGGATGTCATGAGTGCATGTTCCGTTGGATGTATCGGCTGTCATCTCTGTGAGAAGAACTGTCCGTCCGATGCGATCCATGTAGTAGACAATATTGCATACATTGATCAGGAGAAATGTACAGGTTGCGGAATCTGTGCAGAGAAGTGTCCAAAGAAGATCATTTTATAAATGAAATAAACACCCCCATGCAGGATCACAACCTGCATGGGGGTATTTTTATGCAAAATTTTTAGAATACGAAAATCAGGAGGCATGAAACTGTATGGAATCATTCTGGTTAATACCGGAACTGCACGTAATCGTTCCGTCATCGGAAACGAAGATGGCCTCCACACCATCGGTCTGTTCCACCAGCTGCATTCCCTTTTTTAGCCCAAGGGAAAAACAGGTAGTGCTAAGCGCATCACCATCCATGGAGATGTTACTGATGATTGTTACCTGATACAGGTGATTTTTGACCGGATATCCTGTGGAGGTATCTAAAATATGGTGATACAGTTTGCCGTTGACCCGGTAATAGCGCTCATAAATACCGGAAGAAACAACCGAAGCATCTGTTACTTTTAAGGTACCGAGTGCGGTGCCGGTTTCGGAAAATGGTTTCTGGATACCAATGGTATAGGAAGAATGATCGGCTTTTTTCCCAAGAGTCAGGACATTTCCCCCAAGGCTGATCACACCGGAGGTGATCCCTTTTTTGTTCAAAAAACTTCGCATTTTATCCGCAATAAAGCCTTTTGCAATCCCGCCAAGGTCGAGTTTTGCCTGTGGATCTTTCAACCGCACCTGATTCCCTTTGATCTCGATATTTTTATAGTTGACATGTGTCAGTGCCTCTTCAATTTTTTCCGGGGAAGGGACGACCGAAGCATCGACCTCGTTATCATCGGATTTGGCATTTTCTGCAATCTTTGAAAAATTCCACAGGTCCGAAAGCGTACCGATGGTAATATCGAATTTTCCACCGCTGATTTTTCCGTACCGGATACCATCCTCGATCAGGGAAAGGGTATCGTTGCCGACGGTTACATATTGACCGTCTGCCTGATTAATTTTTGAAACTTCGCTGTCTGTGATGGTGTTTGAAAGTTTCTTTTCGTATTTTCCTGCCAGGGAAAAGCAATCATCCAGAATCTTTTCATCACTGGTTCCATAGAGGGTAACTGTGATCATCGTATCAAAATAAAATCCCGTTTTGGATACTTTCCCAGAATTGGCAGAGCAGCCGCAAAGAACTATTGCAACAAGGCAAAGAAGCATTGTGGGTAACAACATGTATCTGATGTATTTTTGTTTTTTCATGAAAATCCTCTCCGTAAAATTTTATACAGATTAATATACTCCATTTTATGGCAGGCGGCAAGCTTTGTTGTTTTTTCTCGGAAGATATGGTAAAGTATTTAAAGGTATGCATAAGGAAAGGAAATCGAGGAATAAAGTACAATGGACAGTAAGTTAGGTTATAAACGTATCGTGATCAAAATCGGATCATCTTCTCTGACGCACGCAGAGACCGGCCGCTTAAATCTTGCCAAAATGGAACATCTGGTCCGGCAACTGAGTGATCTGCACAATCAGGGAATGGATGTCTGTCTGGTAAGCTCCGGTGCGATTGCCGTGGGCCGTGCAGCTATGGGAGTGAAGGAACGTCCGTCCGAGACATCGGTAAAGCAGGCATGTGCGGCTGTGGGACAGGCAAAATTGATGATGGTTTACCAGAAACTGTTTGCGGAATATTCGCAGACTGCGGGGCAGATTCTGCTGACAAAAAATACAATGGTGAATCCGGTATCCCGTGCAAATGCAAAGAATACATTTGATGAACTGTTTCATCTGGGAGTGATTCCGGTCGTAAATGAAAATGATACGGTCAGTACCTATGAGATGCAGTTTGGTGACAATGACACACTGTCTGCGCTGGTAGCCTCTATGGTGGGAGCAGATCTTTTGATTCTGCTTTCCGATATTGATGGACTTTATACGGATGATCCGCACAAAAATCCGGGGGCAGAACTGCTCAAAGTCGTAGATACAATTGATGAAAATATATATGGAATGGCAAAAGAATCCACAGGCAGCAATGTCGGAACCGGTGGGATGGCAACAAAACTTGCGGCGGCAAAGATTGCAACATTATCCGGAACGGACATGATTATTGCGAATGGCGGGGATGTCCGCATCCTGCAGGACATTTTTGCAAATGATTATGTGGGGACTTTATTTACAGCAAATGAAAATGCAAACTTTAACCTTGCAAATTATATTATGGAGACGATAGGCTGATGACAAACGAAAAAATTGCACGTATCAATGAATTATACAAAAAATCCAAGGCAGAAGGATTAAGTGAAGAAGAAAAGAAAGAACAGGCGCTGCTGCGTCAGGAATATGTTGCTTCGGTAAAGGCAAATCTGCGCAATCAGCTCAATAATATTGATATGATGAATGAAGATGGATCTGTGGAAAATCTTGGAGAAAAATATGGATCAAAAACAAGAACTTCGTAAACGGATGAAGGAAAAGAGAGACCGGATTTCTCCGCAGGAGAGGCGGCAGAAGAGTGCAAAAATCTGTGAACGGCTGCTGGTTGCGCCGGAGTATGCCAGATTTCAGAAAATTCTGGTCTATGCCGCGATTAGAAGCGAAGTCGAATTGCAGCTGTTCTGCGATCAGGCACTCCGGGACAAAAAGCAGATTTTTTTCCCGAAGGTGTATGGGAAGGAAATGGAGTTTTACCGGATTGAAGATCCCGGACAGTTAAAAAAGGGAATGTTTTCCGTCCCAGAGCCGGACGTGGAACAATATCCGCTTTCTTCTTTTGCGGGGGATGAGGAGGCATGGATTCTTGTTCCCGGTGTTGCATTTGATGAAAGGGGAATGCGGCTCGGATACGGGGGAGGATTTTATGATCGTTACCTGAAACAGAAAGAAAATCTGCACAGGACGGGGATTGCATTTGGAGAACAGATGGCAAAAAAAATTCCAACGGAAATACATGATCATCCCATGAATGATGTGATCACAGAACAACAATGGTATCGTCCGAAACGGACAACAGGAGGAGAATAAAATGGATGCAAAACTAGAAGAATTGTGCCGACAGGCACATGAGGACCGAATCAAGGTAGGAATGCTGGATACCGATACGAAAAACAGAACACTCGAACTGGCTGCGGATGCGCTCATGGCACATGAACAGGAAATCTTAGAGGCCAATGCGACAGATATGGAGCGGGGACGCGAGCGCAATATGCCGCAGGGGCTTTTAGACCGCCTGAAGCTGGATCATGACCGTCTTCTTGGGATGGCAGACGGACTCCGTCAGGTGGCGAAACTGGAGGATCCGATCGGGGAAGTGATGTCTATGCGAAAACGTCCGAACGGACTGATCATTGGAAAAGTGCGTGTAGCGATTGGTGTCGTAGGCATGATCTTTGAGGCCCGTCCAAATGTTACTTCCGATGCGTTTGGTCTTTGCTTTAAATCCGGAAACTGTGCGATTTTAAAAGGTGGAAGTGACGCCATCCATTCAAACATTGCGATTGTTTCTGCTATGCAGGAGGCACTTCGCAAAATGAATATTCCAAAAGGGGCACTCAGTCTGATTGAGAGCACCGATCGGGAAACTACCAATGCGTTTATGAAAATGAAAGATTATGTGGATCTGCTGATTCCAAGAGGCGGCAGGGGATTGATCCAGAGTGTGGTAAATAATGCAACGATTCCGGTTATTGAAACCGGAACCGGAAACTGTCATGTTTATGTGGATCAGTATGCGGATCAGGAGATGGCGGTCAATATCATCAGAAATGCAAAGACACAGCGGATTGGTGTATGCAATGCCTGCGAATCCATTGTAGTGCACCGGGCAATTGCAAAAGAGTTTCTGCCGAAGCTGTATGCAGCATTAAAAGAGTATGATGTGGAGATGCGCGGAGATTCGTATGCCGTCGAATGTCTGGGACCGGATCAGCCACTGGTAAAAGATGCGACGGAAGAAGACTGGGGCACGGAGTATCTGGATTATATTATGTCGGTAAAGATTGTAGACAGTTTAGATGAAGCAATCGCACATATCAATAAGTACAATACTTCCCATTCCGAGGCAATCATAACCAAAGACTATGATGTTGCACAGAGATTTTTAAATGAAATTGATTCCGCATGTGTTTATGTGAATGCATCGACCCGTTTTTCCGATGGAAATGAGTTTGGTCTTGGTGCAGAGATCGGAATCAGCACACAGAAATTACATGCCAGAGGTCCGATGGGACTTGAGGCGCTTACCAGCTATAAATATATTATTTATGGAAACGGCCAGGTCCGTCCATAGGAGAGTAGGAAAAATAAGAGGATTATGAGAGATTTAGAAACAAATGTATTAACCGGAGAAGAGGAAACCAGACGGCAGTACGAATACATAAAAAAAGCCAGACAGTATGTGGCACAAAAGGAAAAAGAAGCGGGGCGTAAACTGACCTGCTGTGTTCATACGTTTGGCTGCCAGATGAATGCGAGGGATTCGGAGAAACTTTTAGGAATCCTGACAGACATCGGTTATGTAGAGACAGAGGATGAGCATGCGGACTTTGTGATTTACAATACCTGTACGGTGCGTGAAAATGCAAACAATAAGGTGTACGGACGCCTTGGGTATCTGTCGAACTTTAAAAAGAAAAATCCGCATATGATGATTGCACTCTGTGGCTGCATGATGCAGGAGCCGACGGTAGTGGAGAAAATCCGCAAGTCCTATCGGTTTGTGGATCTGGTATTCGGAACGCACAATATCTATAAATTTGCGGAGCTTTTATGCAATCGCATGGAATCGAATTCCATGATCATTGATATATGGAAGGATACGGATAAGATCGTTGAAGATCTTCCAATCCGGCGGAAATTTTCTTTCAAATCCGGTGTCAATATCATGTTTGGATGTAATAATTTCTGCAGTTACTGTATCGTTCCTTACGTCAGGGGCCGCGAGCGCAGCCGGGAACCGAAAGATATCATCCGTGAGATTGAAGGACTGGTGGCAGATGGCGTGTGTGAAGTCATGCTGCTTGGACAGAATGTCAATTCTTATGGAAAAAATTTAGAGCAGCCGGTTACGTTTGCTGAACTTCTCCGGGAAGTAAACAAGATTGAGGGATTAAAGAGAATCCGGTTTATGACTTCTCATCCGAAGGATCTGTCGGATGATCTGATCCTTGCCATGAAGGAATGTGATAAGGTATGCAAGCACATGCATCTGCCGCTGCAGTCCGGAAGCTCACGGATTTTAAAAATCATGAACCGGCATTATGATAAAGAACAGTATCTGACGATTGTAAATAAACTTCGGGAGGCAATTCCGGATATTGCATTGACGACCGATATTATTGTCGGATTTCCGGGAGAGACAGAAGAAGATTTTCAGGAAACGCTTGATGTGGTAAAACAGGTGGAATATGACAGTGCATTTACATTTATTTATTCCAAGCGGACCGGCACACCTGCAGCATCCATGGAAGATCAGTGTGATCCGGATGAAGTAAAACGGCATTTTGATCTGTTGTTAAAGGAAGTACAGCAGATCAGCGCAAAGAAAGCCATGGCACTGGAAGGAAAAGTGATGGAAGTGCTGGCAGAGGAACAGAATTCACAGGATGCTTCTCTGATTACCGGACGGCTTTCGAACAATTCGGTGGTACATTTTCCGGGAACTCCGGATATGATCGGAAAACTGTTTATGGTAAAACTTACGGAATGTAAAGGTTTTTATTATCTGGGAGAGATCGCAGAGAATGCGTAGAAAATTTGGCAAAAAAGATGTGATTTTTATCGGTGCGCTTCTTGGTATCTGCCTTATCGTACTGGGCATCTGGTATCTTGGTGGAGGAAAACAGGGAGTCTCTGTGGTGGTGACGAGAGATGGAGAGGTGTATGGAACCTATTCCCTGTCGCAGCCACAGACTGTAAAAATTAAAAATTCCAAAGGAAAAACCACGAATGTTCTGGTGATCTGCGATGGGAAAGCGGATATGAAGGAAGCGGATTGTCCGGACAAACTGTGCGTGCATCAGAAAGCAATTTCCACGGAAAATGAAAGCATTGTCTGTCTGCCGAATCGTGTGGTAGTGACCGTAACGAATTCGAAAAAAGAAGGGATGGATGGATTTGCACAGTAAACAGCTTTGGAGAAAAACGGCGTTTATGGGGGTATTTCTCGCACTTGCCATGATCTGCAGTTATATAGAAATGCTGATTCCCTTTGATTTTGGGATTCCGGGAGTAAAACTTGGACTGACCAATATTGTGGTTGTTTTAATGCTGTATTCGATTGGAACGAGGGAGGCATTTTGTGTTTCTGTCATAAGAATTTTTCTTGTCGGAATTTTGTTTGGCAATCTGATTGGAATTTTGTATTCCTTAGGCGGGGGAATCCTTAGTTTTCTTGTGATGGCACTTCTGAAAAAAGGAAATCGGCTGGGCTGTATTTCCGTCAGTGTGGCAGGAGGAATTGCTCATAACATCGGGCAGATTGTCGTGGCGGCACTTGTCGTGTCCAGCCATTATGTGTTGTATTATTTTCCGGTACTTCTGATAGCCGGACTGCTTACAGGGTTTCTGATCGGACTTCTTGCACAGGAACTGATCGTGCGTCTGCGTTTTCTGACAGAAAGATATCACGGATAGAACATCTGTTTGCATAATTGCATCGGCTGTGTTATGATAGATACCGTGAATGAACCAAAATGAGGAGAATGTTTTATGTACGCATATATCAAAGGTGAGCTTGCAGAAACGAATCTGGATCATATAGTTATAGAGACCGGGGGAATCGGATATCAGGTATTTATTCCCGGACAGACTTTTGAGTATCTTCCGGCAGTCGGTGAGGAGATTAAGGTTTATACGTATCTGTATCTGCGGGAGGATGCCATGATTCTCTATGGATTCCTGACCAAAGACGATCTGGAGCTTTTCAAACTTCTGATTTCTGTCAGCGGGATTGGTCCGAAGGGTGGACTCGCAATTCTTTCTGCGCTCAGTGCAGAAAGAATTGCGAGTCCACCCTTCGGACCAATCCCGCTGACAGAAATCAGAAG
>DLQV01000015.1:19427-20248 GCA_002474415.1 Lachnospiraceae bacterium UBA7598 | reverse complement strand
GTGTGATACCACCAGCCTCACGGTCCGTTACATGTGTATTACGGATTGCATCCAGAAGGGATGTTTTACCATGATCGACATGACCCATAACACAGACAACTGGTGGACGAGGAACCAGATTCTTCGGATCTTCTTCATCCTCTTTTAAGAGTTCTGCAATGACATCAACCTTTTCTTCCGGCTCACAGATAAAGTTAAACTCCAGTGCAATCTCTTCTGCTGTGTCAAAATCAACTTCCTGGTTTACCGTTACCATTTCACCCTTCATAAAGAGTTTCTTAACGATAGCAGATGGCTGCAGTTTCATCTTGTCTGCCAGATCACGGATTGTCATCTTCTCTGGAAGTGTAATGGTCTTGATGACATTCTCATCTTCCTTTGGCTTCGGCTGCTGCTGTGGTTTCTTTCTGCCGCCGTGCTTTTCAAGGTTTACATAATTTTCCTGTTTCTTTCCGCCAAGCTTATCATGATCTTTCCGATGATTATTGTTGTTATTGCGGCGGTCATTATTTCCACGGGAGTCTTTTCCACGGATTTCTTCTGGTGCTGCAACTACTGCTGCCTCTTTACTAAAACGGTTCTTTCTTCCGGCGTTATTCCCGTTGTTTCTGTCATTCTGTGGACGATTGTTATTTCTGTCCCCATTCGGACGATTATTGTTTCTGTCGTTCTGACGACGATTGTTATTTCTGTCACCGCCTCTGTCATTGTTTCTGTCATTCTGTGGTCTGTTGTTTCTCTCACCACTGGAATGATTGTTGTTTCCACGATTTTCCTGATTACTGCGGGTATTTGTGTTTTCTACCGGTTTGTTGTTTACC
>DLQV01000015.1:10371-19387 GCA_002474415.1 Lachnospiraceae bacterium UBA7598 | reverse complement strand
TTACCTCAAGATCGGCCGTCGGTGAAGGCGTACGCTCACTGATCGGACGCATTGCACGCTCTCCGACCGGACGCGGACGAATGATGCTGTGCTGTGCCGGACGTTTATTGTCCTCCCGTCTTCTGTTATTGTTACCGTTTCCATTTCCGTTTCCACGGTTGTTGTTATTTCCGTTTGCCGGCTTTCTGGACTGTTTGCTGTACTGTGCATTAAATACAGCTGTGATGCTGGATTTCTTCTTTGGACGTTCCTTTCCATCCGCTGGTTTTCCTGCACCAGTCTTTGCAGCTTCCGGTTTTTTTGCATCTGCTGCCGGTTTTGTCTCTTTTGCAAAAGCTCCGCGGATCAGTGCCTGTGCTTCATCTTCCATATTGCTGGATGCACTTTTTCCGTCAAACTTTGTATTTTTTAATTTATCCAAAATATCCTGTGATTTTATATTTAACTCTTTCGCGAGTTCATGAACTCTCATTTTTGCCATAAATGAATTTACCTCCGTTATTCAGTTTTATATTTTTATACGGTGTGCTCTTTGAGCTTCTTTTCTACGGCCCTCGCCAGATTCTCATCTGTCACGGCAAGTGATGCACGGAATTCTTTTCCGATACAGCGTCCAAGTGCTTCCTTGCTTCCGTAACAATAGCATGGCACATGGTAAAAATCCGTCATATTACAAAAACTTTTTTTTGTGTTCTCAGATGCCTCCGCAGAGACAATTACGAGATATGCATGACCTGTTTTTACTGCTTTTTCTGTAGAAAATTCACCGCTTACAACATTTCCAGACTTTGCTGCTATTCCAAGCATGGATAATACGTGATCATTATGCAAGTGCGCTCATCTCCTTTTCCAGACTTTCATACACTTCCTGTGGAATTGCAGTCTTTAAAGAACGCTCTAGTCCTTTGGATTTTCTTGCCAGGCGAAGGCACTCCGGATTTACACAGATGTATGCCCCACGGCCGTTTTTACGACCGGTGGCATCCAGTACAATCTCATTTTCCGGTGTCTTGATCACACGGATCATTTCCTTCTTTTCCTTCATTGCATTACATCCAACACACTTGCGCAATGGAATTTTTTTATTTGCCATAATTACTCCTCAGAGGAAGTCTCTTCTACCGGTGTTTCTTCTACAGTTGCTTCTTCTGCCTGCTCTTCATCGGAAGAAGTCTCCTCCGCTGCATCCGGATCTTTGTAATATCCTTCCTCATCATACTCATAATTATCGTCATATTCATCGTCTTCATAATCATTCTCGTAATCAAGGAAATCTCCGGACTCTCTTGCCTGTGTCTCACTCTTGATATCGATCTTGAATCCGGTCAGACGCGCAGCCAGACGGGCATTCTGTCCTTCCTTACCAATTGCCAGAGATAACTGGTAATCCGGAACCACAACCTTTGCTGCTTTCTCATCCGCATCTGCAATAACGGAAATAACCTTTGCTGGGCTTAATGCATTCTGAATCAGGATGGCAGGATTCTCATCCCAGGTAATGATATCAATTTTCTCTCCACGCAGCTCATTGACGATCGCATTGACACGTGCACCGTTTAATCCGACACATGCACCAACCGGATCAACATCCGGATCATTGGACCATACAGCAATCTTGGTACGGCTTCCTGCCTCACGTGAAATTGCCTTGATCTCAACAATGCCATCACGTACTTCGGAAACTTCTGACTCAAACAGTCTCTTGACCAGCTCCGGATGGGTTCTTGATACAAGAATCTTCGGTCCCTTGGAAGTAGCCTTTACTTCCAGGATATACACCTTGATACGTTCGGTCGGCTGGAATGTTTCGCCCTTGATCTGCTCGCTTTCGGTCAGAAGTGCATCTGCTTTTCCCAGATTAATGCTGACATTGCGTCCGACATAACGCTGAACAACACCTGTCACTACTTCTTTTTCCATGCTGAAATACTCATCGTAAATCACTTTTCGTTCTTCTTCGCGAATCTTCTGTAAGATCACGTTCTTGGCATTCTGTGTTGCAATACGGCCAAATTCCTTGGATTTTACTTCTACCTGAACAATATCGCCCAATGTATATTTTCCATTGATCATCTGGGCATTCTGCAAAGAGATCTGCTCAATCGGATCTTCCACGGTCTCTACCACTGTTTTTTCCTGATAACAATGATATTCGCAGGTATCCGGATCAATCACAACTTTTACGTTGTCAGCCTTTCCAAAGTGATTTTTGCAGGCAGTTAAAAGGGAATTTTCAATTGCCTCCAGCAGCGTTTCTTTACTGATGTTTTTCTCCTTCTCCAGTATCGTTAACGCATCCAATAACTCATTATTCATGATTTTTATCCTCCATATATATTTATCGTGTTTTCCACATATGAGGTATCGCATAAGCGATATCTCCTGCGCAGTTTACCTCCGCGAATCGGTTTTTTCTATATAAACTGCTCTATAAGTCATTGTCCTAAAAATCAATTGCCTGTCGGATCAGTGCAATATCTGTCTTTAAAAAGGTGGTCTCTTTGTCGTTCTCATCTGCAATCGTCACAGATGTATCATCATATGCTTTTAAAATTCCTGTGAATTCCTTACAGCGGTCGATCGCACGGTAGGTACGGATCTCAATTTTTTTGCCCATATTGCGGACATAATCTTTTTCTTTCTTTAAAGGTCTGCCAAGTCCCGGAGAACTTACCTCAAATGTATAGGAATCCGGAATGAAATCTTCACGGTCGAGCAGTTCATTCATCTCACGTGCCACCGCTTCACAATCATTGATTGTAATGCCGCCTTCTTTGTCAATATACGCCCGCAGATAATACATGCTGCCTTCCTTGACATATTCTACATCCACCAGTTCAAACTGCATACGCTCCAGGATCGGAAGAATCAGTTGTTCTGTCTTTGCCTCATAAGTACTTGCCTTTGACATATTACCACCTCTTTTCTTTGACATAAAACACATTTTCACAAAAATTTGAGAGAGGACATCTGCCCTCTCTCAACCTTAGTTTCTATGCTACTTTTGTTATCATATCACTCTTTCCCCTTGATTTCAAGGGATTTTGTGTTTTTCTTTCACAAAACAAAAAGTTCCTACCCCATCAGGTAAGAACTTTAGCAGTCCGTACGGGAATCGAACCCGTGTTTCCGCCGTGAGAGGGCGGCGTCTTAACCGCTTGACCAACGAACCGTGTATTATACTATCATAGCGCAAGCTATGCGTCAAGTACTTTTTTCAGAAGCTTTGTTATTGTTCACCGGTTCCCCTGCGAACAGTAGCAAAGCTTGTACTTTCTTTCCCATATGTATATAATTTAATAAAAGCAACTCAGGAGGATATCAGAAATGAAACTTATCTCATGGAACGTCAACGGACTGCGCGCCTGTGTGCAAAAAGGCTTTTTAGACTATTTTCACACCACAAATGCGGACTTCTTTTGTATCCAGGAAACCAAATTACAGGAAGGACAGATCTCGCTCGATCTGCCAGGCTATCACCAGTACTGGAATTACGCCGAGAAAAAAGGCTACTCCGGCACGGCAATCTTTGCAAAACACGAACCGCTTCAGGTCACGCGCGGCATCGGCACCGCAATCTGCGATACCGAAGGCCGGGTGATCACCCTCGAATATGACAACTTCTATCTTGTCACCTGCTATACCCCTAATTCCCAGAGTGAACTGGCACGCCTTCCCTACCGCATGGAATGGGAAGATGCTTTCCGCGCTTATCTTCTTCAGCTCGACAGTAAAAAACCGGTCATTCTCTGCGGCGATTTAAATGTTGCACATACGGAAATTGATCTGAAAAACCCAAAGACCAACCGTAAAAATGCTGGTTTCTCCGATGAAGAACGGGAAAAAATGACCGAACTTTTAAACGCTGGTTTTACGGATACCTTCCGTTATTTTTATCCGGATGCCGAGGGCATTTATTCCTGGTGGTCCTACCGCTTTAAAGCCCGCGAGAAAAACGCCGGATGGCGGATCGATTATTTCATCACTTCCAAACGGCTGGATTCTAGTCTCACCGGAGCAGCTATCCATACCGATGTATTCGGTTCGGATCACTGTCCGGTAGAACTGACGATAGAACTGTAAATAATTTTATTATTCGTCCCGAATCCGCTGCACAATACTCTCCTTGCTCATTTTTCGGTACTGCCCATAAGGAATGGTGACGGCTATTATGAAAAATACCGGCAGCAGACCGATGCACGGCAGTACCGTCAAATGCATCTGAAAGAAAAATGCCTGACCGATCGTGTGGGATAAGAGTTTTTCCGAAACCGTGCACACCAGTACAACTGCGATCACAAATGCTCCAATAAAGTAAATACAGCCTTCCGCGATCAGCATTTTTATAATCTGTATCCGCGTCATTCCAACCGCTTCAAGCAGTGTCAGTTCCCTCTTTCTGCCCAAAACGGAAACTGCCGTTGTATTAAAGAAATTCATAACTGCGATGGCAAGCAGAATCACCACAAGAAAGGCACCGATAGAATAATATTTACTGACATATTTCTGAAAACTTTCCTTCATCATCAGAACAGAAAAAATATTAATCCTGTCATCTTTTTTTGAAACGGTCTGCTTTAGATACTTCTGCACCTGTTTCTCCTGTCCCTTTTTCGCATCCATCACCGCATACATTGCACTGTCGATTCCGGTGTGTTCTTTAAACTCCTTCTCCGGCACCATCACCGTAATATAGAGCATATCTGCATACGGGTAATCAATGGCATATGGCATCATGGCCGATCCCAATACCTTGTAATTTTTTTCATCCCCGCTCTGATACTGCATGGCAAAGGTATCGCCGGTATGATAGTAGGAGCTGTATGATTCTTCCAGATTCTGGTTATAATCTACAATGACATATTTTCCTGTCTGAAATTTTGACCACGAGCACGGCTTTTCTTTCCATTCCAGTTTATCAAATACTGCTTTACTGATTCCAAGAAAATGCACTCTGATTTTCCCGGACGTTTTCATATCGGACCACTGTTTTTGTTCGTAATCCGTCCAGTCTTTCTGATATAGCTTGGCGTATCTGTTCCATGTACGTTTCAGGTTGCTGTCCATGTTATGTTTTTCGGAAGAATAATAAACATATCCGACGCTTTTACGATACGGACATTGTTCCAGTAGTTTCTGAATGTCCGGACTTACCCCTTCAAAATTTGTCGTGGATAAGGTTGCCGTCATCTCATCAATCTGAAAATCCGAAGCCAGAAACACCTTTTTGTAAGAATCAAAATCATACCCACGGACCAGCATCACAATACTGTTGACAACCAGCATGGACAACGCTATGGAAACCATAACAACCAGTCCCTTTTTCCAGTCACGGAACATATTTTTTACTGCCATGCCCCACCAGCTGGCCGAAAAATTCCGGCTCTTTCTTCCTGCTTTTCTTTCATATGCCATCGTATGTTCAGAGAGAACAAGTGCCTCCACCGGCGATACACGTTCTACCATACGGCAGGACTGCAGGCACGAAAGATATACCGTAATCAGAGTAAACACTGCTGCGGCAGCAAAGATTGCCAGATTGGCTTTTACCACCACAAGAGAGACTTCCACCTCCTGGGCATGAACCGCTTCCTGTGCATTCAGTGAAGGTGCCATCGCCACTGCTGCAAGATATCCGGCCACTATCCCGGCAGGAATTCCGATGAGTGACAGCAAAAACGCCTGCATTCTTACGATCTGTTTTAACTGTTTTGCGGTTGTCCCGATATTTTTCAAAAGTCCGTATACACGGATGTCTGTTTTCACGGAAAGACTAAATACATTATAGATAATCAGATACCCTGCAAGCATAATAAAAAGCAGCAAAACCAGAAGCGAACCAAAGGAAAACCCATCTTCTCCCATGAAATCATATGCCGGATTTACTTCAAATTTATTTGCCGCGTTCCACAATCCCGCTTCTTTTGATAAGCGGTCCGTTTTTGCATTCAAATTCCACAAATTGTCATACCATACCGCATATTCATACCCACCGCAGACATTTCCATTGGAAATCTCTTTTTCCGTTGGCAGAGCCGCATGTTCTTTTGCATATGCTTCCGATACAAACAGAAGCTGTGACATCACTGCTTTGTCCCCTTTCCAGAAACCGGACACGACAAACGCATCGGTCTGCGTCTTCCCATTTCTGTCCCAGGTGACCGTTATTTTCTGTCCGGTCTTATGCGGCAGACCACACTGATCAAGCACAAGACTGCTCACTGCAATCTCGTTTTCCTTTTCCGGTAAATGCCCGGTCGTTGGCGTACAATTATAACTCTCCGCCATAGCATAATCCGCAAAACGGACTTCTGCGGAAAAATGAAATTCCGGATTCATGCCACTCCCTAAAAAGATACCTTTTCCGTACTTTAAAATATCCTGATCCGTTTTCAGTGCCGCCAGCGCATGTTTCGCCTGTGTCTGCGTAAGGTCCTGCACAACTGCATGGGAAGAAGACATAAACTGCCGGATTTCCGTGGCACGTTTTGAAAGAATCAAAGATTCCGCTCCCGTAAAAAGGCTTGTAAAAAGCAATGCCGTCAGCATAATGGCAACGACCGCTATGAGATTTCGCTTGCGGTTCATTTTCATGAAACGCCCGGTCACCAAGCGCAACATTTCCCGGCTGTCTACTTTTGCCATGCGATCACCCCCTGTGCCACGTCCTGACTGTCGGAAACAATTTTGCCATCCTCAATCCTGATCACCCGGTCTGCCATCTGTGCAATTTCTTCATTGTGTGTGATCATCACGATCGTCTGGTGGAATCTGCTGCCCGTAACTTTCAGTAATCCAAGCACATCCTGGGAGGTTTTGCTGTCCAGATTTCCCGTCGGTTCGTCTGCCAAGAGTATGGCCGGTTTCGATGCAAGTGCTCTTGCAATTGCAACCCTCTGCTGCTGTCCCCCCGATAATTCTCCCGGAAACCGGTTTCGCTTGTCCGTAAGGCCAAGGGTTGTGACTATTTCTTTAAGATAATTCTCTTCGGGTGTTTTCCCGTCCAACCGGATGGGCAGAATGATATTTTCCCATACCGTAAGCATCGGCACAAGATTATACTGCTGGAAAACAAATCCGATATTTCTTCGCCGGAATATGGTAAGTGCATCCGCATCCAGATCGTTCAGTTTCTGTCCATCCACAATCACCGTCCCGGACGTTGGCTGATCCAGTCCTCCGATCATATGCAAAAGGGTCGATTTTCCGCTGCCGGAAGTCCCGACAATCGCCGTAAATCCGCCTTTTTCCACGGACAGGTTCACATTGTCCAAAGCTACAACTTCTGTCTCGCCTTTTCCGTAAATTTTCTTCAAATCGTGCGTTTCCAAAATAACCATAGCACCTCATCCTTTCTTTTTCAGAATCTTTTCCAACACAGACCTTACCACACAGATGTCTCCAGCTTGTTTCTGAAAAATAACAGAATTGATACTTTTCCGCTAATGTATCGCAGCAATCGGAAGAAACACGGAAAATACAGAGCCCTTTCCCTTTTGCGACTCCACCCGAATATAGCCTTTCTGCTGTTCGATAATATACCTTGCAAGATATAACCCGATGCCCACCCCCGGCATCTCTGCCACATCAAAGCTCCGGTAAAACCGGGTAAAAATTTTAGGGACCTCCTCTTCTGCAATACCGATTCCGGTATCGGAAATCAAAATTTTTGTAAAAAAAGAATACTTTTGTACCCCGATTGTGACACTTCCTCCTGACGGTGTATATTTTATGGCATTGTCGACAATATTTCCAATGGCCTCCATCGTCCATTTTAAGTCAAATACCGCTTTGTCTTTTCCCTCAGCCACTGTAAATGTAAGCTTTTTTTGTTCCGCTTTCTTCTGATACATTTTCTGGATTGCCATAAACAGTTCCTGCAGTGACAGTTCTTTGGGATGAACCGCGATAATTCCATTTTCCATGCGCGACAGTTTCACAAGAGACTGCACCAGAAAATCCAGCTTCCCGGTCTCTTCCGAAATTGTCTTAATCTGTGCATCCTCCCCGTACGTTTCCTCGAGAAGTTCCGCATAAAGTTTCAGATTGGAAATTGGTGTCAGCGTCTGGTGCGCAATGTCGGATATTAACGTCTGGATCATTTCCTTTTGTGTCTTTTGCTGTTCCTCCGAAATCCGACTGCCATCGAGATATCTCTTAAAACTGTTCTCAAACAGAGAGACTTTCTCTTCTGAAATTTCCGATACTTCATATGTGCCATTTATGGCATCCTCTAACAATTGCTGCAAATGTGTAAACAGACGCTTTTCCTTTTTTGTGTAATAAATCCGAAAACCGATCCCGGAGAGTAAAACCCCAAAAGCAATTCCGATCCATATGCCCATCATTTATCTACCGCCCAGGTATACCCGATGCCATATACCGTCTTAATAACTACTGGTTCTTTGGCATTTTCCTCTAATTTGTCCCTCAGTCTCTTGATCGTAACCGTGAGGGCATGTTCATCCACAAATTCTGTTTCTCCCTGCCACACCTGAACAATGAGGTAACTTCTCTTTAACGTTGCACCTTTGTTCCTGCATAAAATCCGAAGCAGTTTCTGTTCCGTCCTGCTCAGTTCCACCGGTCTTCCATCAACGAAAAACAGCATTTTTTCAAAATCAAATCGATACCTGCCCTGTACAAATACTTCTGTTGTCTGCGGCAGGTTGCGAAGCCAGACCGCCACCCTTGCCCGCAGCACCATCAGGCTGAACGGTTTTGTAATATAATCATTTGCCCCGGCATCCAATCCCGTTACAATATCAAGTTCCATATTGTTTACGGTAATTAATATTACCGGAACCTGACTGCTTTGTCGGATTTCTTTCAAAAAATCAATGCCGTTTCCATCCGGCAGATTCACATCGAGCAAAATCAGATCCATCTGTCCACCGTTCCATTGTTTTCTGGCATCCGATAACAGACGAAACTGCTTAAATTGATAATCCTCCGACTTAAGAGCAAGCATTATTCCATCATTTAATTTTTTATCATCTTCTATAATCCATATTTT
>DLQV01000015.1:0-10296 GCA_002474415.1 Lachnospiraceae bacterium UBA7598 | reverse complement strand
ATTATATACGAAAAAATCCAGTGTTTCAATGAACCCCAAAGGTTCTATAAAAACACTGGATTTTTCCTTATGCATACATCAATTTCCCTTTTGGCACCGGAATGTTTCGCCCAATAGCTTTTGCCGTCTCTATCCATTCGGAAATAACTGTTTCCACATTTTCCAAAGCCTCTGCTGCCGTTTCTCCATCTGCCATACATCCAGCAAGCTCTGGTACTTCAACAATAAATTTTTGATCCTGTTCTGACCAGTATATTATCCTCTCGTATTTATGCATTTATCTACACCTCCAACCCATATTTTAATATTAAATTTCTAATCTGTTTCACCTGATAAGGTTTGGCTTTATTTCCGTCTGGCTGAATATTTATAATCTCATCAACACCATCTTTCCAATATATGAAGTGATCACCTTTAATTCTACATTGAAATCCAAACATATCAAGTATTTTCTGCAAATCTGAAAATTTTATATTTCTATCTTGTCCACCACACATAATTGAATACAGTAGCTTTTCTAATACTCCCATTCTGCTTGATATCTCCTTTTTCAAATACCGCAATTCCCCCTTAATTGTAAAACAAAAAATGTTGCCGTACGACAACATTTTCTCGGGTTGGGCTATTATATTTATAATAGTAGCAGTCCGTACGGGAATCGAACCCGTGTTTCCGCCGTGAGAGGGCGGCGTCTTAACCGCTTGACCAACGAACCGTGTATTATAATAGCATACACCCTTCACCTCGTCAAGCATATTTTTCAAATTTATCAAAAATATTCGAACAAATTCGAAAATAAGACTTTTCCCTCTTTTTTAATTAATCCTCATAACCGTTTGGATTGTTCTTCTGCCATCTCCAGGAATCCGCACACATTTCCTTAATTCCATATTTTGCTTTCCAGCCAAGCTCACGCTCTGCCTTGCTTGGGTCACAATAACAGGTTGCAATATCACCCGGACGGCGAGGCTTGATGGTATATGGAATCTTGATGCCATTAGCTTCCTCAAAGTTCTTTACAATATCCAGCACACTGTATCCGTGGCCGGTTCCGAGGTTGTAAATGCAAAGGCCTGCCTTCTCTTCGATCTTCTTCAATGCCTTAACATGTCCGACAGCCAGATCAACAACATGGATGTAATCGCGCACACCGGTTCCGTCCGGAGTATCGTAATCGTTTCCGAATACACCAAGTTCTTTTAACTTGCCAACTGCAACCTGTGTGATGTAAGGCATCAGGTTGTTCGGAATACCGTTTGGATTCTCTCCCATGGTTCCGCTTGGATGTGCTCCGATTGGGTTGAAGTAACGAAGCAGAATTACATTCCACTCATTGTCTGCTTTGTAGATATCCGATAAAATCTGCTCCAGCATGGACTTTGTCCATCCATAAGGGTTAGTACACTGTCCCTTCGGGCAATTCTCGGTAATCGGAATTTCTGCGGGATCGCCGTATACCGTTGCGGATGATGAGAAAATAATGTTCTTGCATCCATTCTGACGCATAACATCAACCAGTGTTAAAGTTCCTGCGATGTTATTATTATAATACTCCCAAGGCTTTGCCACAGACTCTCCGACTGCCTTTAATCCTGCAAAATGGATGCAGCTGTCAATCTTCTGCTCTGCAAAGATTTTATTTAAGATATCACGGTCAAGGATATCTCCCTTATAGAATGTCACTTTCTTTCCGGTCAGCGCCTCCACACGATCCAGTGACTTTTCTGAAGCGTTTGACAGATTATCCAAAACAACTACATCATATCCTGCATTCTGCAGTTCCACACAGGTATGACTTCCGATATAGCCTGCTCCACCAGTAACTAAAATTGCCATAATTCCACTCTCCCTTTCTGTGCTTTTGTTTTCTTCTGATACTCTTATTCTATCGCTCCCGGTTCTTAATGTACAGAACCAAATGTAGAGAAAACATGTAAAAATGTTGCATGTGCATAAAAAAACGTATAAACTCAATACTAGAATCGTGTAAGGAGAATTTCCAATGAATGATCAATATAAAAATTCCTACAAAGCAACTGCAAAAGAACTTGTTTCCCTGTCGGTCTATAATGTCGGATACCAGCTATGCGATGCTGGCTATCAGTGGGGACCCGGAATCCGCGACCACTACCTAATTCATTATGTGATCTCCGGAAAAGGCACCTATGAGGTCAATCACGAAACCCACTCCCTTTCTGCCGGAGACGCCTTTTTGGTATATCCGAATACCGAAATCATCTACCGTGCCGATGCGAAAATGCCATGGGAATATGCATGGGTCGGGTTTACCGGAAGCGACGCTGCCACAATTCTGCAGGCAACCGATTTTTCACGCAAACATCCATGCATTCATGCAGTACCCAATGGCGAAGAAGTCCAACGTCAGCTTCTGCATATCTATGATGCCAGAGGAAATGGATTTGAACATGCCGTTGAAATGACCGGCCGGCTCTACACCACGCTGGCACTTTTTCTAAAATCTTCTACCAAAAAGGATACCCAGCTGACAGCCGCAACTTACGTCCAGAAAAGTATCGAATATATCAGTGCCAATTACTCCTACCCGATCACGGTGGAAGACATTGCCGCCTACGTCGGATTAAGCCGCAGCCATCTGTTTCGCTCCTTTGAACTGGTGCTACAGCAGTCGCCAAAAGAATACCTCACAGATTTTCGCATGAAACAGGCATGCTATCTGTTAGAACATTCCGGTCTGTCAATCACAGCCATTGCAAACTCTGTCGGATTCGACAACGGACTGTATTTTTCCAAAACTTTTCGCAAAAACAAAGGAATGGCTCCCAAGGAATATCGTGCAAAAATAAGAGGCGCAGAATCTTGATCTGCGCCTCTTTCTTTGCTATTTTCTTATATGATTATGCTAATGCTTTCTTTGCAACTTCTGCAAGCTTTGCAAAACCAGCTGCATCTGTAACAGCCATGTCAGCTAATACCTTACGGTTTAAATCAGCTCCTGCTACTTTTAATCCGTGCATAAACTGGCTGTAAGAAAGTCCGTTCATACGAGCTGCTGCGTTGATACGAGCAATCCATAACTGACGGAACTGTCTCTTTCTCTCTTTACGTCCAGAATAAGAACTTGTTAAGGCTCTCATTACGGACTGCTTAGCTACACGATACTGCTTAGAACGAGCTCCTCTGTATCCCTTTGCTAACTTTAAAGTTCTGTTATGTCTTTTCTTAGCGCCTAATCCGCCTTTAACTCTTGCCATTTCCTATATCCTCCTTAACAAATCTTAGATGTATGGTAAAATCTTCTTCATGTTCTTGATGTTTGTCTGATCCATCATTGTTGCTTTTCTGAGATTTCTCTTATTCTTTGTTGTTTTCTTTGTTAAGATATGTCTTCTGTAAGCCTTGTTTCTCTTTAACTTTCCGGTTCCGGTTGCTTTGAAACGCTTTGCTGCTGCTCTGTTTGTCTTAATTTTTGGCATTGTGTATTCCTCCTTAATAAATGTTATCTCTTCTCTGCCAACACCATACCGATGCTTCTTCCCTCGATCTTCGGTGCTTTTTCCACTACTGCGATATCGGAAAGCTGCTCAGCAAGATCATCTAAGATGTGCTTGCTGCTGTTCATATGTGCCATCTCGCGACCACGGAAACGAAGTGTGATCTTGACTTTATTGCCTTTTGCGAGGAACTTCTTTGCAGCGTTCATCTTGGTGTTCAAATCATTGGTGTCAATGTTTGGTGACAGGCGGATTTCTTTTAATTCCACTGTCTTCTGCTTCTTCTTTGCATCCTTTTCCTTACGTGCAAGATCATAACGATACTTACCGTAATCAATTACCTTGCATACAGGCGGCTTTGCATTCGGAGCAATCTTGACAAGGTCAAGTCCGGCTTCATCTGCAATTTTCTGTGCCTCTCTGGATGAGACAACACCAATCTGCTCGCCATCCGGTCCGATCAGACGAACCTCTCTGTCTCTGATCTGTTCGTTAATCATTAATTCGCTAATGGTTTTGTACCTCCAATAAAAAATAGTGGATAGGCAGACTATCCACTATTACATCTAACATTCATATAACATGCTAAAAGTATGAACTCTAAGTCGCCCGATTGCGCTTAGGTGAGAGTGGATACTCTACTTGTTTCTTAACAACTATTTGACTATACCACCTGACTACGGCATTGTCAACTGTTTTCTGTAAATTTATTCCGCCGGTTCTGCCGGAATAAACAGCCGCTGGTTATTTCCCGGATTCTGATCCGGCACTGCTGCTTTTGCCTCCGCACAAAACTGCTCCTGTGAGTTTATCAGAACTTTGCCCCGCTTGTCAAGTTTTTCATACGTACCATCCGGCTGCATCACACGCGCTTTTACATTATCTTCCAGTTCCACATGCAGGATATGCAATGCTTTTTCTTTGAGTTCTTCCTCAATCACCGGGAAAACAATCTCTACACGCCGGTCAAGATTTCGCGGCATCCAGTCCGCACTTCCCATAAATACTTCCGGATTTCCGTCATTATAAAAATAGAAAATACGGCTGTGCTCCAAGAAATTTCCCACAATGGAGCGCACGGAAATATTTTCACTCACTCCCGGAATTCCGACGCGCAGACAGCAGATTCCGCGCACGATCAGATCAATCTTTACACCGCTTGCAGATGCCTCATACAGTGCCGCAATAATGCCTGGATCACAGAGGGAATTCATCTTTGCCACGATACGGGCTTCTCTACCCTGCCGCGCATTTTTCGTTTCCCTGCCAATCAGGCGCAAAAATTTATCCCGCAGCCAGTATGGTGCCAACACCAGCTCATTCCATGCCAGCGGTTCGGAATATCCGGATAACATATTAAACACCGCTGTGGCGTCCTCCCCGATTGACTCTTTGCAGGTAAAGATTCCACAGTCCGTATATAATTTTGCAGTCGAATCGTTATAGTTTCCGGTTCCCAGATGAACATAGCGGCGAATTCCATCCTCCTCCCGGCGGACCACCAGTGCGATCTTGCTGTGTGTCTTAAGACCAACAAGACCATAAATAACATGACAGCCTGCCTGTTCCAGTTTTTTGGCCCAGACAATGTTGTGTTCCTCATCAAAACGGGCTTTCAGCTCAACCAGAACCGACACCTGCTTGCCATTTTCTGCTGCCTGTGCCAGACTGCTGATAATCGGAGAATTCCCGCTGACACGATACAGTGTCTGTTTGATTGCCAGAACATCCGGATCTTTAGATGCCTGCCGGATGAAATCCACAACCGGATCAAAGGTTTCGTATGGATGGTGCAGGAAAATATCCCCTTTACGGATCGCCGCAAAAATATCACTTCCCGGTGCAATTTCCGGCACCTGCTGTGGCGTATATGGTTTATAGCGGAGATGATCGTATCCGTCTATGCCATACATTTTCATCAGAAAAGTCAGATCGATCGGACCTGCAATCTGAAAAATATCCTCATCCGATACTTTCAGCTCCGTCTTTAAAAATTTCAGAAGTTTTTTATCTACCTTCTCTTCAATTTCCAGACGGATAACTTCTCCCCACTGACGCATCTTTAATTTGTTTTCAATCTCTTTCAGCAGATCTGATGCCTCATCCTCATCAATCGTCAGATCTGCGTTTCGCATGATCCGGTACGGATATGCACACAATACCTTGTAATTAGAAAATAGTATGCCTATGTTGCGTTCTATGATCTGCTCAAGCAGAATAAAAGACTTTGTTTCCCCTTCGCTTGGAATCTGTACTAGGCGCGGCAGAACACTTGGCACCTGCACGGTCGCAAACACAGTCTCATCCTCCGTTTTCTTTCCGGTCAGAAGTGCTGCAATATTCAATGTCTTATTGCGAATCAGCGGAAACGGACGCGATGCATCCACTGCCATCGGGGTGAGTACCGGATAGACATTTTCCATAAAATAGCGATCCACAAAACGCGCCTGTTCCTCATTCAGATCTTCATGTGCATCCAGAAGATATATTCCTTCTTTACGAAGAAGCGGCATCAGGGAACGGCTGAATGTACTGTACTGGATATTGACCAGCTCCCGCGCCTGTTTGTTGATGGCGGAAAGTTGTTCCGTGGCGGTCATCCCAGCGATATCACGCTTTTTATATTTTGCGTGTACCATATCCTTTAAAGATGCCACCCTTACCATAAAAAATTCGTCTAAATTGGAAGAAGTAATACTGACAAATTTCAACCGTTCCAAAAGCGGAATGGATTTATCTCTTGCTTCACTTAATACACGCTGGTCAAACTTAATCCAACTAAGCTCACGGTTTTCATAATATGCCGGATCTTTAAAATCTATCTTTGTGTCCATAAAAGCCCTCCGATCTAATAGTTATAAATACGCTTTTCTTTTAAAACAGGTTTCATGCTGTATACATTTTCAAAATAAGAGGTCTTTGCGTCAAACAATGCCTGTTCCAGTGCGATATCCTCAAATGCCTCAACCGTAATCACAAGTTTTCTGTCTCTCACCGCGATCCGGATATTTTTAAATTTCTGTTTGTGGCTCTGATCCAATGCATTTGCCACACGAAGAATTGCCGAAAGTTTTGCCACACAAAGATACTCTTCCTGGCTCAATACATCAGCGACTTCCTCATACGGATCCAGCGGAAGGGTATTGTAGCGCACGATCTGTGCAACAATCTCGCGCTCCTGATGGGTCAGACCGATAATCTCTGAGGACATGATAATATGATACGTACTCTCCGACGCTTCCGCAAAGCTGACATACTTTCCACAGTCATGCAGGATCGTAGCCACCTGAAGCAACAGACGCGCTCGCTTTCCAAGTCCGTGTTCCTGTTTCATCGCATCAAAAATCTTAATGGATAGCTTGGAAAGCGTCTGAATGTGTGGAGAAAAACTGTGGTAATGCTCCGATAAAAATGTGGCCGCCGAAATGACATCCGCATCAAAATCATGTGTCGATGCCAGCAGTTTATTGTGCTGTGCATAATCAAATGCCATACCATCCTGAATGTTTGCTCCCGGCACCCATACTTCTTTTGGATTAATATTGTGTGCCATCATCTTATACAGCACAAGTGCCGGAATAATTAACGGTTCCCTTTCATCCGAAAGATTTAATTCCGCCGTAATTTCTTCCAGCGTCTTTTTGAGCAGTTTATCGATAAATTTAGAGAATTTATCCAGCTTCACCTGACGGCTTTTTCCGCCTTTTTCCTCAATCTTTTTCACCAGACCGCCAGCATAGTCACTGATCAGGATCAGATAATCGACCGGGGCATTCATATACATGGCCCGGAATCCTTCAAGTTTTTTATTGACATATTCCTCAATCTGGTTTTCATACATTTTCAGGGAATATCCACGGTCTCCAAGCAGATTCCGCAAGCGCATGATGCCCGCTTCCATGTGCTGTGTCGTAATCATTTTTCCGTTGCGGAATAACGTGATCTGTACGCTCGCTCCGCCGACATCCACGACTGCTGCACTTGTCTTTATCATCTCCTCAAACACCGGACTTCCCGCCACTGCTTTATAGCTGATAAAACGGTGTTCCGAATTGCTGAGCACTTTTACCCGGAATCCGGTTCGCAGATAAATCTGGTCGAGAACAAATATCTCATTCGTGGCATCGCGGAGTGCGGCCGCAGCACAGACTTCATAACTGTCTACCTTGTAGCTTTCCATGATCTCTTTAAACTGTGCCAGTGTTTCACAGAGTTCTTCCACCTGCTCATATCCGATCGTTCCGGTGCCGTAAGCGCCTTTCCCCAGTTCCTGCCGGGAACGGATGTGATCCACCTCATGAAACTTTTTTCTGTTTGTAAACTCAAATACTTTCAGGCTCACATCGTATGTGCCAATATAAATTGCTGCAAATGTGTGAATTGCCATACGCCCACCTTCTTTCACCAATTCTGACTAATACGTACCAAGAATCCGGAATGCAATTGTTTCCTCCCGAAGTCCGCGCAGCGCATTCTGCACTGCATTATCCTCAAATCTTCCTTCAAAATCAACAAAGAAACGATATTCCCAGTTTTTATTCTGTAACGGGCGTGACTGGATATTTGTCATATTCAGACCGTTATAAATAAAATGCGACAGTGCATGATATAAAGCACCACTCTCATGATTGATCTCAAAACAGATGCTGATCCGGTCTGCCTGATCGGTATACACTTTTTTGCCTGTCACAACAATAAACCGGGTCGAATTATTTTTATTATTCTGAATGGAATTGCGTAATACTTTCAACCCATAAATCTCGGCATTTTTTGCACTGGCAATCGCCGCCTGGGAAATCTCCCCGTCCTCTTTAACCTTCTTGGCTGCAACGGCATTATTGCTGACGCTGAATTTCTCCCAGTCCGCATGGCTGTCCAGAAATTCACTGCACTGCATCAGTGACTGTTTGTGCGAATACACGGTACGGATATCTCTCTCATCTGCATCTTCAAGTCCTAAAAGTGCATGATCAATACGGATAATCTGCTCCCCGACGATATAATTATCGTATTCTACCAGCAGATCATAATTTTCCGACACAATTCCTGCTGAAGAATTCTCAATCGGAAGTACTGCGTAATCGGCATCCCCGTTCTTGATGGCTTCCATGGCATCCTTCCAGCTCTCCACATGGAAATTATTGCAGTTTTCTCCAAAAAACTGTTCCATGGCAAGCTGGCTGTAGGCACCTTCGAGTCCCTGAAAAACAATCCTTGCATTGGAATAATCCAGATTGTGAATCGGCTCAAATTCCTGCGGTGGCATAATTCCATGTTCCGTCAGCAGTTTATACTGTTTCTTACGGCTCATCGCCATAATCTGCTCAAAAAGTTCACGAATTCCATGTCTGGTAAAATCGCTTTCCGCTTTTTTCTGCAGCGTTGCCAGCTTGGATTCCTCTCTCTCCTTGTCAAAAATCTGCTTCCCGGTATTTATTTTGTATTCAGCTACATCCGAAGTCAGTTTCATTCGTTCCTCATAGAGTTTTACGATCTGTTCGTCAATTTTATCAATATCTTTTCGGATATCTAGTAAATCTTTCATATAGCGCTCCTTCATGATTTATGATAAAATTTTATAACACAAAGGAATAAAAGGCAAGATACAACTTACCAAGGAGGACTCGATATTATGAAAAAACATTTGCCCATAATTATAATTGCTGTTTTGGTCGTGGTAGTTGCGGGACTGGGATTTTACAGCCATCAGAAAAGTAAGATCAAATACAACACAAGCTATGTCAACGGAAATACTGCCGGAAACCTATACAATGCCGGCTTGTTTTGTGAGAAAAACGGAACCGTTTATTTTGCCAATCCGGATGACGATTACCGGCTGTATTCCATGGACACCAGCGGCAATCATCTGAAAAAACTCAGTTATGACCGTGTCATGTATATCAACGCCGATGACCATTATGTATACTATGTACGCAATAATGAAAATAATGGAACCGGATTTGATTTCTTCTCCTACGCAAGAAACAGTCTGTGCAGAATTGACCAGAATGGAGAAAACACTAAAATTTTAGACAAAGATCCCTGCCTGTATGCCTCGCTTGTCGGAAACTACATTTATTATCTGCACTACGATGACAAGGATGCTACAACGCTTTACAAGATCGGAATCGATGGTGAAGGACGCAAAAAAGTATATTCGCCTTACATTTTTACATGCAGCACGTTGGGGCAGTATATTTACACCAGCGGAACGGAAAGTGATGGCGCCATCTATCATCTGGATACCGCCAATGACAGCTTAAGTAAAGTCTACGAATGTAATTCTTTTAAACCGATCGTAACCAGTGACGACAATGTTTATTATATGGATGTGGATCAGAACAATGCCCTGGTACATACCAATATGAAATCCGGTCATCCGGTTACACTTACCAAGGACAGTCTGGATCTCTACAATGTATACGGAAGCAGCATTTTTTACCAGCGCTATTCCGAAGACAATCCGGCCCTTTGTATGATCAAAAATGACGGCAGTGGATATCAGGAACTGGCCCAGGGCAATTACTCCAATATCAATGTCACTTCCAGTTACATCTATTTTACCGATTTTAAGACAAAAGAAATGTTCTGTACACCGACCGATCATCCGGGAACACTCACCGCTTTCCATCCCGGCGTTATCAAAAAATAAATTTATAAGACTATAAAAGAGGAGGAACCCAAAAATGCGGTTCCTCCTCTTTTGTTTTTCAAAACTTCCATAACCTTACGCGCCAAAATCAAACAGGGAAAGCTGATTGGATTCCGGCATATCGCCAAACAATCCCAGATCACTCATCAGTTCTATCGTTGTCTTTGATAC
>DLQV01000212.1:2648-4829 GCA_002474415.1 Lachnospiraceae bacterium UBA7598 | reverse complement strand
GAAGATGTAGATAAATACGGATCAGATGTGTGCGTAAAGCTTAACATGAAAGAATATCGTCATTGGGGAGCAAAGAAACTTGTACCGAAAGACAAAAAAACAAAATCCGGAAAAAAGAAAACGGTTGTTACGGTTAAAAAACAACGGAAGAAAACGAAAGCTATAGCCAAAAGTTACAAGATAAAATCTGGTGATACGCTTATGAAAATCGCAAAGAAACAGATGAATAATGCAACTGCGTGGAAGAAAATCTATCAGTTAAATCAGAAAACGATTGAAAATGCAGCACGTAAGCATGGGCGCAAATCATCATCGAATGGTCATTATTTGTATGCTGGAACGGTGTTGAAATTGCCGGGAGGTGGTAGCTGATGAAAGATATCGTTGATGTAGCGATTGGCGAGATCGGGTACCGGGAGCAGGGAAGCAATAAAACGAAATATGGAGCATATACAGGAGCGAATGGTGCTGCATGGTGCCATTCGTTTGTTTCATGGTGTGCGCATGAAGCGGGAGTACCGACTTCGATTGTCCCCAAAACAGCATCTACAACCTATGGGATGCAGTGGTTTAAAAAGCGTGGGCTGTTCAAATATAAAGGCAAATATACCCCGAAGAGATGTGACATTGTTTATTTTAAAACTGGCAGAAGCCATGTAGGCATTGTTGAGAGCGTCAGCGGCGGACAGTTACATACTATTGAAGGAAATACATCTGATAAAGTGGCACGGCGATCATATTCTCTGAATAATGCCACAATTACAGGCTATGGTACGCCAAAATATACAAGCACCAAAAATGGTTCATCCGGTAGTGGAAAAAAGGATTCGAAAAAGGAACTGCAATATTTGCAGAAAATATTATCACGTCATGAGGTAAAAGCGGAAACCATAAAAGCCGATGAAGCAGAAACGGGAAAAATACCGGCTGGCAATGTAATGATTACTGTAAATAATGGAAAAAAGAAATTTACAGTACCGGCGGAAGAGGGAGCAAAGGTTGTATGGGAAAGAGACAGCACACCTGGCAAATTTACTTTCACAGCAAAAGTTGAAAAAGGATTTTCCATAGGAATGGGAAATGAAGTTCTTGTTACTGTGGACAGCAAGAAGTTTTTCTATGGCTTTGTATTTACAAAAGAAGTTAAGAAAGATGGGATGGCATCGTATACCGTATATGATCAGCTTAGGTATCTGAAAAACAAAGACACACTTATATATAGTAAAAAAACTGCAGATGAAGTAATTCGGATTATTGCAAAGCGTTTCCTGTTAAAATGCGGCACACTGGCAAAGACAGGATGGCGCAGATCAGCGGTTGAGGACAATACGGCATTGTTCGATATGATTCAAAATGCGTTGGATGATACTTTAATGGTAAAAGGCAAGACGTATGTTTTTTATGATAATGTTGGAAAATTGTGCCTGACTGATGTGGCAAAGATGAAGGTAAATACCTGTCTGGTAGACGCGGAAACAGGAGAAGATTATTCCTACAAAACAACGATTGATACAGATGTGTATAACCAGATCAAGCTGATTTATAAGAAAAAGAAATCCAGTAAGAAGAAAAAAGGAAGTACAAAGACATCAACAAGTCAAAATACTGGAACCAGTTATGGAATTTATCTGGAACGTGACAATAAGAAAATCGCAAAATGGGGAACGTTGCAGTTTACGGATGAGATTAATAGTCCGGATATTGGAAAGCTGAAAGCAAAGGCTTTATTGAAATTGTATAGCCATGAGAAGCGTACACTTACCATATCAGGCGTGATTGGAAACAGTAAAGTGCGTGGAGGATCGCTTGTGCCGGTCTTGCTTGATTTGGGAGATATGAAAATTGCAAATTATATGTTGGTAGAGAAAGTAACACACACATTTAAAAATCGTGAATATACGATGGACCTGGTTGTGTCTGGAGGTGATTTTAGTGAGTAGCGGAAATCTGGTGCAGTTAATCAAGAAGATTGCAATGGATGCGGTACGGGCCGCAAAGATGTGTGATTATGTGATCGGTGTGGTTACCGGCGAAGATCCTTTGAAGGTGAAAATTACAAACTCTTTTGAAATTGGGGAAGAATTTTTGGTGGTGCCACAAAGTATGACGGACTATGAGGTTGAAGTAACAATCAAGAAAGAGTATGGATGGAAAACGAAGGATCGATCGGGCGGAACTGGT
>DLQV01000212.1:557-2619 GCA_002474415.1 Lachnospiraceae bacterium UBA7598 | reverse complement strand
GTGTTGGAAAATGTAAAGATTATGATCCACAATGCCTTAAAAGCCGGGGATGAGGTGTTGATGATGCGCAAAAGTGGCGGTCAGGAGTTTGTGGTAATAGACAAGGTGGTGAAGGAATGATCCCGACAAATTATGATGATGACGATGAAGAGGATGATATGACCGGTTTTGAAGTGGAAAATGATCCGTCTCTTACATATGCAATGCAGATAGGAACCATTGAGAACGATTCAAGCATTTTTCTTGGCAAAGCAGACGGAGAAGAGGCAAACCGGCAGGCAATATTGAAAATCTTGAACACAGAGCGATATAAAAATGTAATTTATTCATGGGATTATGGAGTGGAGCTTCAGGACTTGAGGGGAAAGTCTCTATCTTATGTTATGTCAGAAGTGCCAAGTCGGATTACGGATGCAATTACTGCAGATGATCGTTTTGAATCTTGTGAAGATTTTGAGATGGAACCGGTGGGAAAGAAAGCCCTGCATGTTACGTTCTCTGTAATTACGGCAGAAGGCGATAAAGTAAGTGGATTGGAAACGGAGGTGGAATATTAGTGTTTGAAAACAAAGACTTCGATTCTATTATGGATGAAATGCTTGCATCCGTAAGCGATAAGCTGGATAAGCGAGAAGGGTCGATAATTTATGATGCAATAGCACCGATTGCCATGGAATTGGCTCAGACGTATATCGATATGGATATGATTGTGAATGAGGTATATGCAGATACAGCATCCTACTATTATTTGATCAAGCGTGCAGCTGAAAACGGAGTATATCCCAAAGAAGAAACCAATGCGGTATGCAAGATGGTTGTTAGTCCGTCCGATACAGCCATAGCGATCGGGGACCGGTTTAACCTTGGTGATCTGAACTATGAGGTAACATCTGTAATGGATGCAGCAACCGGAGAGTATCAGGTAACATGTGAGACTGCCGGTATTGTTGGAAATCAGCAGTTGGGATCATTGCTTACGATTGAAACAAAGAATGATCTGAATGATATGGAATCAGCGGAACTTACAGAGGTTTTGATCCCCGGCGAGGATGAGGAAGATGTGGAAGATTTCCGTGAACGTTATTACGAGGGATTTTCCAATACAAGCTTCTGCGGCAATAATCCGGATTATAAGGAGCGTGTATCGGCCATTGATGGAGTTGGTGCATGCAAAGTTATCCGGATGTGGGAAAAAGGATATGATCCAGTAAAGTTTATTCCTGTTGCTGCAGTTACGGAGTGGATTGGAAAGCAGTCTGCGGAAACCGTTGGGGCCGAAGTATTTGCATGGCTGAAAGCGGTACATGATGCGGCAAAGGATAAATTACTGACAGTGGGTGGTACTGTTCGGGTGTATATCATATCCTCAGAGTTTAAAGCTCCATCTGCTACATTAGTACAGAAAGTGCAGAATGATGTTGACCCGGATGATAAGACCGGGGAAGGATATGGGCTGGCACCTATCGGACATGTGGTAAAGATTATGGGAGTGAAAGAAATTCCTGTTGCTGTGACAGTTACTGCGGTATATAAGAACGGATATTCATTTGAATCCTTGAAATCCGATATGCAGTTGACAATAGATGGGTATTTTACAGAACTTTCTGCTGATTGGAGTAATGAAGATAACCTGGTGGTGCGTAAGAGCCAGATTGAATCCCGGTTATTATTGATTGATGGAATATTGGATATTACAGATGTGAAACTGAACGGTGCATCTGAAAATGTAACATTGGATGAGGATGCAATTCCGGTAAGGGGTGATGTAAGTGGCTAAAAAAATGATTGATTATCTGCCACCTTTTATGCAGCAGTTTGAAGAAATGAAGCAATTGATGCAGAGCGAGGATAAGCAGGTGGCGGCCATTAACATGGATACCACTAAAATATTACGAAATGCATTCATAGAGACTTCAGATGTAGAAGGCATCGAGCGGTTCGAAAGAATCTTACATATCATTCCGGGTGCTGGTGAAAATTTGGAACTCCGCCGGTCGCGTGTGTCGCTACGGTGGAATGAACGGATACCGTATACGCATCCGACACTTGTAAAATGTTTAAA
>DLQV01000212.1:0-522 GCA_002474415.1 Lachnospiraceae bacterium UBA7598 | reverse complement strand
CTTAGGAGAAAATAATTATGATCTGTACTCAGATGAGGAGCATTATTACATTCTCGTGCATCTGAAATTGAATGTAGCGGACCGTGTCGGAGTTGTTGAAGAGCTGATCCGGCGTATGTCACCAGAGGATATATGCTACAAAGTTCTTCTTATTTATAATACGCATGCAGTTTTACACAAATTTACGCATGCACAGTTACATAACTATACACACAGACAGTTGAGAGAGGAGGTTCTGCCATGACAAAGACAAAGTATTATGATCTGCAGATGGATGATCCGCAGGATGATTATGATGTGGAAGTCGTGAATGCCAATCTGAAAAAGATTGATGAGCAGATGAAAACAAGAGAAAATGCAACGGATGCATTACAGGAGCCGGAGTTTACAGTGGCAGAAAAAAGAGAAAACATTGCGTCCAGGGAAAAAATGCCGAAGATCTTGGGGAAGATTGCTAAATTCTTTACGGATTTAAAGACAGTCGCATTTTCTGGGAAATATAGTGATCTGGATGGCAAGCCG
>DLQV01000085.1:12936-18106 GCA_002474415.1 Lachnospiraceae bacterium UBA7598 | reverse complement strand
CGGGAGTTTGACAGTTGAATATTAAAAAAAGTTATCGCAGGCCGCATAAAACCTGCATTTTTTATGTCAAATTTTTCGTTTTTGTATGTACTTGTTTGTAATAGTGTGTTATAATAAAAAGAAAAAGGATTTTGTGTTATGTATATTGCAGTTACAGGTAGCAAAAACAATAAAGATGTTTATATTTATCAATCATTCCGAAAAAAAGATGGTAAATCTTCCTCTCGCATCTATAAAAAGCTCGGAAAGTACAATTCTCTTCTGGAACAGTTCAATGGTGACGAAGATAAGCTTATGGCATGGGCTAAAAGCGAAGCTGCCAAAGAGACAAAACTCTACAATGACCGTACCGGAAAGGTTACCGTTGAGTTTTCCCAGGCTGCCTGCATTCCTATCAACGAGGCTCGTTCTTTTCATGCAGGATATCTGTTCCTTCAGCAGCTATGTTCCGAACTTCGCCTTGACAACATCTGCCGGGTAATCAAGGGGCGCCACAAATTTAAGTATGATCTCCATGCGATCCTCACCGATCTGGTTTACGCAAGGATTCTGTCTCCTTCAAGCAAACTCAGCAGCTATAACTTTTGCAAAACTCTGCTCGAGCCGCCAAAGTATGAGATTCAAGACGTTTACAGGGCATTGTCCGTAATCGCGGAAGAATCAGATTTTATCCAAGGTGAACTTTATAAAAACTCGAACTTTATTCATCCGAGAAATCAGAAGATCCTTTACTATGACTGTACGAATTATTACTTTGAGATTGAGGAAGAAAGCGGTTTAAAGCACTATGGAAAAAGCAAAGAAAACCGTCCGAATCCCATCGTTACCATGGGACTGTTTATGGATGCAGACGGCATTCCTCTTGCATTTGATATTTTTCCTGGCAATCAAAACGAGCAGACAACCCTCAAGCCTCTGGAGAAGAAAATCTTAAAAGATTTTAACTGCAGCGAGTTTATCTTCTGCTCGGATGCCGGGCTGGGAAGTGCAAACAACCGTGGGTTTAACAGTATCGGAAACCGGGCTTATGTCGTCACTCATTCTCTGAAAAAAATGAAACAGGAAGACCGCGATATTGCCATGAATCCAACGCAGTTCAGAAAACTTGGTTCGTCAGATTTTGTAGATATCAGGACTTTGGACGAAACCGATGCCGACGTTTTTAACGCCATTTATTACAAAGAAGTTCCGGTTGTTACCGGGGATCTGGATGAAACACTGATCGTTACATACTCACCGAAATATAAGGCTTATCAGCAAAAAATCAGGGCACGGCAAATCGAGCGTGCAGAGAGAATCATCAACTCTCCCTGTAAAAAGCGAAAGGGTAAAAATCCAAATGATCCTATGCGGTTTGTGAAAAAGACTGCTGTAACAAACGATGGTGAAATTGCCGAAAAGAAAGTGTATGAGCTTGATGAGGAACAGGTTGCCAAAGAAGAACTTTACGATGGTTTCTATGCAGTTATGACAAATCTTGAAGGAAATATCGAAGAAATCATAAAGATCAACAAACAGCGCTGGGAAATTGAAGAGAATTTCAGGATCATGAAAACAGAATTCGAGGCGAGACCTGTTTATGTCAGAAGAGACGACCGGATCAAGGCACATTTCATGACCTGCTATATCAGTCTTCTTCTCTACCGCCTGCTAGAGAAAAAACTCAAAAGCAGCTATACAACAGAACAGATCATTGATTCTTTACGCTCTATGAAAATGACACTGTTAAATACCGCTAATGGCTATGTCCCGTCCTACACACGGACCGAAATAACAGATTCCTTGCACAAAGCTTTCGGTTTTCGAACCGACTATGAATTCATTAAAAAATCTACGATGCGAAGCATCATCAAACAAACAAAAGAAATAAATTTGCCATAGGCAAAAAAATATAGCACAATAGCACATATCGCTGCAAAATAAAAAACGGCTACAAGCCTTGATTTTACTGGCTTTGCAACCGTTTTTTTGCTCTTCAACTGTCAAAGATGGGATTTTACACGAAAATACAAAAAAAAGAAAGCGTATTTCGGAGGGCTGAAAAATTGCTGAAAAACATAAAAACGCGTAGAAATAATTAGAAAAAGAAAAATAAGGCCTGGGAACCTGAAAGAGAGACATGTATTGCTGTTGACTTGCGAGAAAGAATAAGTGTATTTTAATTACGATATAAAATTATGAAAAGGAGAGAGGCATGAAAAAACGCAAGTCAGTAAAATGCAGAATAGTGTCATTTTTTATGGCAGTATTATTGTGTATCGGCATGGTTCAGGTGAATTCCGTCGATGCACAGGCGGCAGATGAACCCGACACAAGGATGGACAGCACCGATATGGCAGACCATCTGGTCGGAAACGCAAGTTACGTGCAGATAAATGGCGTGAATGTCTCCACGGGATCGGCAATCAGTGTTCCCTATGGAGAAACCGTCAAAGTTCATTTGGAATGGTCCTTTGTGGATCAGCATTTTCCAACGGCAGACAGTCATACGATGACATATCAGCTGCCCGATGGAATTGACTTTGCAAAAGACAGCGATACGCTGGATGGATACGGAACCTATACCGTGGAAGGAAACACGGTGACGGTGAATTATGAGAAAGAATCTTTTTATACCGGAAGCAATCGTTCCGGTTCTTTGGATATCGAAGGAAAACTGTGTAAAGAAGCACTCGATGACGGAAAGGGAGGAAAAACCACTTACAAATTTCTTGGTCTTGGAGATTTTACCATTGATATGAGGCGCGATGAGAGCGGCGATGGGATTCATGTAAAAAAGACCGGTGGGAAAGTCAACGAGAAAGACATGACCAGCGCGTTTCTGGTGGAAATTACCGCAACCGGAAAGCAGAGTAATGTTGTTGTGACAGATACGCTGCAGGACAATCTGACACTACAGGATAAGGATATTTCATTTTATACCGATGCCGCATGTAAGAATGCTTATACCGGTACGGTAACAGGAAGTGTGGCAGAAAATAAAAAGGGCTTTTCCTATACGATTGCCGAAATGGCAGACGGGGAGACCATTTATGCAGCATACCATGTAACTGTCGACAGAAAAATTTATCTGTATGATAAGGGAGATACCAAATGGCAGGGAAATAATACCGTTGAGGTAAAAAGCAAAACTTCCCATGCAGAGGCAACAAAAGGGGTAGAGATTACCAAAAAGAGTGACTGGGCAAAAAAGACCGGCACAATAGAAGAAAAGAAAAAGTGTGACAGAATTAATTGGACGATTACAATCAATCCAAACGGGGAAAAAATGGATCTGGGAGGTTCGGTGATTTCGGACCGGATCGATGGTGACTCCTGCTCTTATATTAAAAAAAGTTTTTCCTGTAAACCGGAGATTCCGGGATTAAAGGAAAGCACATGGGAGAACGTGTTAAACGGAGAAACGTTTACCCTTCCCCGGGGCTGTAACCGCACGTATACAATTTCTTATCAGACATCAATAGGAGAGGTAAAAGATAACGCCGTAAACACGAAAAAGAATACGTTTTCTATAAAAATATGGAATGAAAAGATGTTTGAATATTCCGATACAGTTACGATCGGTGAAAATTTTAATTATATCCAAAAGGAATGTCTGACAAAGGATTCCCAGAGCGACACTGTGGAATGGAAAATTATTGCAAATATTCCGAAAGGTGGCTATTGGAAGTATTCCGTGACGGATTATCTTCCGAAAGGAATGACGTATGTACCTTCTTCAGCAAAATGTTCTTTCAAAAACTCTATTCATTTGCTAAGACCGAAGATAAACACAGGGAAAAATGGAGAACTTTCGTTTTCTTTTGGCCCCGTATCATCGGGAACAATTGAAATCACGTTCCTAACAAAAATTAATAAAATACCGGAAAAGTCGACTTCGTACACCAACAGGGTGAGTTGCTTTGACGATGGAAATTGGCTGGCGCAGGCACAGGCGACTTACCGTTATACCTGTGATGAGCCGATGACAAAAGATGTTGACTGGAAGTATTGGAAGGAAAGCAGTCCGTATACGTCCTGGAAGCTTGCAATCAAACCGTTAAGCCGGATGCAGAACGATAAGATTAAGCACGCAGATACGATTACGATTGTCGATACCCTGCCGAAAAATACCATGTATGTGGAGGGATCGGCAGAGGTTTATACCGATGACTGGAACAGAAAACAGAAGATAGAAGGAATTCAGGCTCGTGAA
Organism: Lachnospiraceae bacterium UBA7598; assembly: GCA_002474415.1. Taxonomy (GTDB): domain Bacteria; phylum Bacillota; class Clostridia; order Lachnospirales; family Lachnospiraceae; genus Roseburia. Next base: position 13,911 of record DLQV01000085.1, on the reverse strand, counting down.
AACGGGGATGGAACGGTTACCTTCCAGCTGACCGGCAAAGCGTTAGAGACAGTGAACACCAATACAACGGTTTACGTTTTTTATCAGACAAAGATTAAGGACGTATCTCTCGCATTCGAAAAGAATCATTTTATCAATAAGGCAAAGATTACGATCAACGGGATCACTTATCCGGAAGTAGAAAAAGATGTCTGGAAGCATTTAAGCAAAGAGGATATTATCACAAAGACCGGTAATTATGAGAAAAATACAAAGCCGGTAGATTATACCATCACGGTGAATGCCAATGCGCAGGATTTAGACCCGGAGAGTGATACACTGACACTGGTCGATACGATGGGACCGGCACTGGATTATGTGATGGGATCTTTAAAAATTGACGGAACACAGGCAACCGGAGAACAGGTAGTTTATGACCAGACCATACGGACACTGACAGTCAAAGTGCCGGATAGTAAAAAGGTTGTCATTACCTATCAGGCAACGGTTAATTTAAGTCCGCTCACTGATGGAAAACAAAATTATCTGGATGAAAGCAACGCGAAGAATACGTGTAAACTGATGGGTGTCCGCACGGACCAGGGCAGTTCTTCGTATACCATCAAACACAAGGTGGTTTCCAGCAAAGGTACCTCAAAAATGGAGAGCGTCTGTGCCAGTGTCTATAAATATGCAGCCGGCGATCAGACCGCGAAACTGGCCGGAGTGACATTTACGTGCAGTGAATTGACCTTTAACCGCAAGACCGGAGAGGTAACAAAGACAAAAGAACTTGCCGAAAAGCAGACGGACAAAGACGGATATGCAGTATTTGACGGATTGAACCGCAATATTTTGTATAAGATCACAGAGACAAAGACGGTCGATGGATATGATAAAGTTTCCGAGCCGGGTTATTTTATTTTCCGGGAGAGTGGAAATCGTGTCTCTTATCCAAAGAGCATCCGGGATGGAAACCAGACGTATTCCTTTACG
>DLQV01000085.1:5620-12903 GCA_002474415.1 Lachnospiraceae bacterium UBA7598 | reverse complement strand
TTGTCGGAACCGATACGCAGATGTATCAGCTGTATGTCGCCAATCAGAAGCATGAAGAAAAGCCAAAATCCTATCCGGTTTTCATCAGCAAGGTAGATGCGGCAAACAGCAGTGAACTTGCGGGGGCAAAACTGGTGGTAAAACATGCGGATACCGGTGAAATGATTGAGTCATGGACTTCCGGGGATGACGGAAAAATTGCAGATGGAACGGTAAAGCCACACAAATTGATGTTACAACCGGGCAAATATACACTGACGGAAACTGCAGCACCGGACGGCTATGTGGTGGCGGAGACCATTTCGTTTACCGTTGGAAACGATGGAAATGTCATTGGCTTTGGAGGCAATCAGATCGTGATGAAAGATCAGAAGAAATCGACGCCTCCACCATCAACGCCATCGACGCCATCGACGCCACCGTCAACGCCACCGTCAACGCCACCGACGACGCCATCGGAGACACCATCAACACCACCGACGACGCCATCAACACCACCGACGACGCCATCAACACCATCAATACCATCGGAGACACCATCAACGCCTCCAACGTCAGTAAGTGAGGAACCGGAGACAGAGACAATTGTTCCGGAAAAAGAATCACAAACAACGAAACCAGATAGAACAGATAAAACAGATCCGGTTAAAAAAACAAATTTGGATGAAAAAGATAATGTGCCGAAAACCGGCGTACAGATGACGGTTTCCGGTATATGGAAAGTACTGTTTGTCTGCTGTGCGGCAATTGCATCTTTGGATGTGATTGTAAGAATGTGGAGAAGAAAGAAAACACAGTAAAATTTCAATGAAGCATAAAGTGCTTCTGTTCGTGTGCCTGATGGGAATGGCAGTCTGTGTGGCTGCCATGTGGGCACCGGATCTCCTGTCGTGGACAGAAACCAGCAGTGTGCAGCAGGTTCGAAAAGAGAAAAGAAAAGCAAAACAACAACCACAGAAGTCGACAGAAGTAAAGATACAGCAGGTGGAAAAAGTACCGCCGGCCCAGATGCTTCCGGAGTACCAGAAACTGTATGAAAAGAATCAAGATATCGTGGGCTGGTTAAAAATAGAGGATACCATAATTGATTATCCGGTTATGCAGACAAAGGAGAATGAGGAATATTACTTAGAGTATGATTTCTATGGAAACAAGAATGTAAACGGTTCCCTGATTCTTGACGCAGATTCAGATGCCGGAACAGGAACCGCCAAAAAGGAATACAGGGATGGAACCCATCCGACAACCAACCTGATCATTCACGGGCATACCATGAAATCCGGGCAGATGTTTGGCAATCTGCAGAGATACCGGGATGAGGTGTATGGGAAAAAACATCATATCATACAGTTTGACAGTTTATATGAGCATCGCACGTATGAACTGATTGCAGTATTTTATTCCCAGGTGTATTACAAAAATGATCAGGTATTTAAATATTATAATTTCTTTCAGGCGGATACCCAAGAAGAGTTTCAGGACTGGTATCGCAACATTAAAAAAGCAGCACTCTATGATACGCAGGTTACGGCTGAATTCGGAGATGAGTTTATCACGTTGTCCTGTTGTTCCTATCATGTGGACGATGGAAGATTTGTCGTTGTAGGAAAGCGGATTTCTTAAATTTAAAAATTTATGGTTGACAGACACACTGTAGTGTATTAAACTGTTAATAAATCAAAGAGAAATAAAATCATTGAGCGAAGGTAAGTACAGCAGGTGATTCCTTTCAGAGAGTCGGCGGCAGGTGTGAGCCGGTAGGATAGTTTGTCATGGAATGGATTCGTTAGATGCAAGGTGAAAGCGTAATGCGAGTAGTTGAGCCGTTTCCCCACGTTACAGGGGCGAGGATATCGAGACAAAGAGATTTTGTTTTCTGTATCACAAGAGGTTGCGTAATTGGTGGCAGTTATTTCCGGTTCGGAGATAGCTGCCTTTGTTATTTTTCAGTTACGGAGCGAAGAAGGGTGGCACCACGAGGATAATCGTCCCTGATCCGGCAGCAGTCGGATCGGGGGCGTTTTTTATTAGGAAAAGGAGCAGTATATGAAGCGAAGATTACGGGTATACAAAAAGACAGTCAGCATTGTAAATGAAACAGCGATCAGCATGTATGAAAGTCTTGTCGGAAACAAAAAAGGATTTCTTTTGGAAAGTTATGATAAAAACTATGACAGATATACGTTTTTTGGAAAAGAACCGGAAGAGATTATTACTTCCCGCGGGAATGCACTCGTGATTCGGCAAAACGATGGGACGGAAGAAATCCGGCAGGGAAATCCACTCGAACGTCTGAAAGAATATTACAGCGAGTTTGATATTGTAAAAGAAAATGAAGAGTTATCTTTTTCCGGAGGACTGGTTGGAAACCTGGGATATGACTTTGTCCGCTATGCGGAAGTATTGCCGGATAACAATCCGGATGAGATTGGAATCGAAACCATCCAGATGATGCTCATGACAAAATTTATTCTGGTGGATCATGTGGCAGAGACATTGACCGCAGTGATTCTTGGAGAAGATTCGGAAGACGGAAAAAAGAAAGCACTGGCAGAAGCAGCAGAGCTGATTGAGGAGGCAAGAAAAAATGCCGGACAGATACCGGATAGAAAATTTACACATGACGGTGTCATCGTCAATCAGTCCGATACCTTAGAACAGTATTGCAAAAAAGTTGAAAAGATCAAACAGTACATCCGGGAAGGACATATTTTCCAGACGGTGCTCTCCCAGAGATGGACGATTGCGACAAAACAGACCGGATTTGAGCTGTATAAAGAACTCCGGGAACTGAATCCATCCCCGTATCTGTATTATTTCAATTATGGAGATTTTGAAGTGATCGGAAGTTCTCCGGAAATGATTGTAAAGCAGCAGGGAAGCAGGGTATATACCTGTCCGATCGCCGGAACCCGCCGCAGAGGCGTGGATGCTGAGGAAGATGCATTGCTTCGGGATGAATTGCTCCGGGATGAAAAGGAACGTGCCGAACATGTCATGCTGGTGGATCTTGCGAGAAATGACATGGGACGGATTTCGGAATTCGGAACCGTCAAGGTGACACAGTTTATGGAAGTACAGAATTATTCCCATGTGATGCACATCGTATCCATGGTGGAAGGAAAGAAAAAAGGAGAATTTCATCCGCTGGATCTGGTTTCTTCGTTCCTTCCTGCTGGAACACTTTCCGGAGCACCGAAGATCCGGGCGATGGAAATTATCGATGAACTTGAGAGTGTGCGCAGAGGACTCTACGGAGGCGCAACCGGATACATTGATTTCTCCGGTGATATGGATTTCTGCATTACGATCCGGACAATGATCAAAAAGAAAAACCGTGTATATTTGCAGGCGGGAGCGGGAATTGTTGCAGATTCCGTTCCGGAAAATGAGTACCAGGAGTGCTGCAATAAAGTAATGGCACTGGCAAAGACGCTTATAGAGGAGGAAAATTTATGATTTTGCTGATTGATAACTACGATTCTTTTACTTATAACCTGTATCAGTACATCGGAATTTTTAACTCCGATATCAGAGTTGTCCGCAACGACAAGATTACCATTGAAGAAATTAAGGCGATGGACCCGGAGCGGATTGTGCTTTCACCGGGACCAAAGAATCCGAAGGAAGCAGGCATCTGCATGGATGTTGTCAAAGAATTTACAGGGAAAAAACCGATCCTTGGCATCTGTCTGGGGCATCAGTGTATCGGTGAGGCACTGGGAGGAACCGTTTCCTATGCCAAGGCATTGTTTCATGGAAAGCAGTCGCTGATTGAACATGATGGAAGCAGTGTATTTACCGGAATCAATTCTCCGATCCGTGTGGCAAGATACCATTCCCTGGCAGTACAGGAAAAGGATCTGCCGGATTGTCTGCGGGTGCTGGCGCGGACCGACGACGGAGAGATTATGGCAATGCGTCATAAAGAATATCCGGTTGTGGGATTACAGTTTCATCCGGAATCCATTTATACCGAACACGGCAAACGCATCATCGAAAATTTCGTAAATGGAACGTGTTAGATTTTTACAATTTATATTAGGAGAAAAGAGATATGATACTGGATGAAATAGTAGCAGATAAGAAAAAACGGCTTCCTGAACACATGGCACGCATTCCGGAAACAGAAATGCGACGCATGGCAGAGGAAACAAAGACGCGGGAGGCCAACTGCTTTTATAACAATTTAAAAAAACCGGGACTTTCTATTATCGGAGAATTTAAGAAAGCATCTCCGAGTCTTGGAACGATTACCAGCAAGATTGATCTGATGGAGCGCATCAGTGAGTACAATGCATCGGTGGATGCCATCTCGTGCCTGACAGAGGAAGATCATTTTCACGGAAATGTTGAGTATTTGAAAGAAATCCGGGCAAAATCCAACCTTCCGATTTTGCGGAAAGATTTCATGATCTGTGAGTATCAGTTTTATGAGGCAAAAGTGATCGGTGCAGATGCGGTACTTTTGATTACTGCGATTCTCGATGATGCACAGATGCATGATTTTTATCAGCTGGCAAGAGAACTTGAACTTGATGTGCTGGTTGAGACCCATGATGAGGCAGAGGTGGAACGGGCGATGAAGATCAACCCAAGAATCATCGGAGTCAATAATCGTAACCTCAAGGATTTTACGATCTCTTTGGAACATACCAGACGGCTTCGTCCTTATGTGCCGGAAGATAAAGTGTTTGTAGCAGAGAGCGGTATTACGGGAGATAAAGACGTGCAATTTCTGCGCGACTGTGGGGTCGATGCCTTTTTGATCGGTCGTGCATTTATGGAATCGGAAAATCCGAAAGCACTTGCACAAAAATGGAAGGAGCTGTATCAGGCATGAGACCAAAAGTAAAGATCTGTGGACTGAAAAAGCCTGCGGATGCGCAGTACGTAAATGATGCAGGAGCCGACTATGCAGGATTTGTTTTTTATGAGAAGAGCAGGCGGAATTTAAGCAGACAACAGGCAGAAGAAATCATGGAAAGCATCCGGCCACGGATAAAAAAAGTTGCCGTAATTGTTTCCCCGGATGCAGTACAGATTCAGACACTGCAGCAGATGAAATTTGATATCATTCAGATCCATGGAAAGCTGTCAGAGGATGCCATAATGGCGGCAGAACTGCCTGTCTGGTATGCCGTAAATCTGTCAGATCCGGAAGAATTTGAAGCAAAAACAAAGAGCTTTTTTGAACTGCCGGAAGAATTGCAACAGAAAATTACAGCAATTGTCGTGGATGGTGCAGGCTATGGCGGTGGACAGAGTTTTGACTGGCAGAAGCAGCTGCATATTGACCGACAGGCAGGCATTTTCGCCGGAAGAAAATTTGTCCTGGCAGGAGGGTTACATGCCGGAAATGTTGCTGAAGGAATCCGGTTGTTTGACCCGGATATCGTGGATGTAAGTTCCGGAGTGGAAGAGGAAGACGAAAAAGAAGAAGCATTGATAAAACAATTTGTAACATGTGTCAAAGAGGAAGCAGAAGAAAGGAAAGAAAGATGAATAAGAAAGCATATTATGGACAGTTTGGCGGACAGTATGTGGCAGAGTCGCTGATGAATACCTTACAGGAACTGGATCAGGCATATGAGGAGGCCATTCATGATCCGGAGTTTATGAAACAGTATCATTATTATCTGAAACAGTATGTCGGCAGAGAGACACCGCTTTACTATGCAGAGCGTCTGTCCACAAAATACGGCACAAAAATTTACTTAAAGCGTGAAGATTTAAATCATACCGGTGCTCACAAGATCAACAATGTAATCGGTCAGATTCTGCTGGCAAAGCGTATGGGAAAGACAAAGGTGATCGCAGAGACCGGTGCAGGACAGCATGGTGTGGCTACTGCAACAGGAGCAGCACTGTTTGATATGGAATGTACGGTGTACATGGGAAAAGAAGATATCCAGAGACAGAAACTGAATGTGATGCGTATGGAGATGCTTGGTGCAAAAGTGGTATCCGTGGAATCCGGAAGCAATACTTTAAAAGACGCGACAAACGAAGCCATCCGTACCTGGGCAAAAACAGCGGAGGATACATTTTATATTATCGGATCTGCGGTAGGACCGTATCCGTACCCGAAGATGGTGAAAGAGTTTCAGAGCGTGATTAGTCGGGAGGCAAAGCGTCAGCACATGGAAGTAGAAGGAAAGAACCCGGATGTGGTTATGGCATGTGTGGGCGGTGGTTCCAATTCGATCGGAATGTTTGCTGATTTTATCGATGAGCCGGAGGTGGAACTGATCGGTGTGGAAGCAGCGGGTCTTGGAATTGAGACCGGAAAACATGCCAGCGCCATGGCTTTGGGCGAGCCGGGAGTACTGCATGGCATGCGTTCGTATCTGCTGCAGGATACCGATGGAAATATCCAGCTGGCACACTCCATTTCCGCCGGACTCGATTATCCGGGAGTTGGACCGGAGCATGCATATTTGCGGGATACTGGACGTGCAAAATATGTGGCAATTACGGATGTGGAGGCAATGGATGCCCTGATGGAACTGTGTAAGTTAGAGGGAATTATTCCGGCAATCGAGAGTGCACATGCCGTTGCCTATGCATTTAAAAAGGCAAAAGAAATGACCATGGACCAGAGCATGATTATCTGTCTGTCTGGTCGTGGAGATAAAGATGTAAATACGATTGCGGATTATCTTGACGGAAAAGGATATCTGAATTAAGGAGGGCATAACAGAGATGAATCGAATTGAGACAGCGCTTCAGGCGTTACAGGAAAAGAAAGAAAAGGCATTTATTACTTATATCACAGCGGGTTTGCCGGATTATGATAAGACAAAGGAGATTATCAAAGCACAGGAAGCGGCAGGAACGGACATTATTGAACTTGGAATTCCGTTTTCCGATCCGGTGGCAGACGGTCCGGTTATTCAGGCGGCTTCCTATGAGGCAATTCTCGGCGGCGCAAATCTGGAGAAGACATTTACCTGTATGAAAGAGATGCGGGCCGACGGTGTGCAGATCCCGATTGTATTTATGATGTATTACAACACGGTACTGCATTATGGAGTGGAAAAATTTGTAAAAGCGTGCAATGCCTGCGGGGTGGATGGACTGATCATTCCGGATCTGCCGCTGGAAGAGCAGGAAGAACTTCAGACACAGTTACAGAAAGAGGATGGAACCATTCTGATTCAGCTGGTTTCCCCGGTATCCAAAGACCGTGTGCCGAAAATTCTTAAAAACGCGCGGGGATTTGTCTACTGCGTGTCTTCCATGGGAGTTACCGGACAGGAAGCAACCTTCCACCGTCAGAT
>DLQV01000085.1:0-5461 GCA_002474415.1 Lachnospiraceae bacterium UBA7598 | reverse complement strand
CAGGTTGCAGCAGACTATTGCAGCACATTCAAAAAAGAGTTAAATGAAATGTAACGGAAAAGCGAATAAAACAGGAGGATATCATAGATGAAAGAGATTCTGGCAAAACTGGTAGAGGGAAAAGATCTGACAAAAGAAGAAGCGATGAAAGCACAGGAGCTGATTCTGACCGGACAGGCGACAGAGGCACAGATTGCATGTTTTCTGACAGCGCTCCGCATGAAGGGGGAAACGCTGGATGAGATTACGGGACTGGCAGCTGTATTGCGCAACAAGGCAAATACGATCAGTCCGAAGGTAGCGGATTATGTAGATTTTGTCGGTACCGGCGGAGACTGTACTTATTCGTTTAATATTTCCACAACATCAGCGTTTGTTGTGGCAGCAGCAGGGCTTCCGGTGGCAAAACATGGCAATCGTTCCATTTCTTCTAAGAGTGGTGCCGGAGATGTGTTAGAAGCACTTGGCGTAAATATTTCCGCAGATCCGGCTGTGGTAGAAAAGTGTGTGGAGACGGTCGGTATCGGATTTATGTTTGCACCGCATTTTAATCCTGCCATGAAGTATGTGGGACCGGTACGGAAACAGCTCGGCATCCGCACCGTGTTTAATATTTTGGGACCACTTTCTAATCCATCCCGTGCAAAGGCAATGCTTGTAGGGGTGTATTCTCCGACACTTACGGAAGTTATTGCCGGAACCATGATGAACCTCGGTGTAGAACGGGGAATGGTGGTAAGCGGAGAAGATAACATGGATGAGATCACACTGACCGGTAAGACCACGGTATCTGAAATTAAAGACGGAAAAGTAACTACCTATACAATCACACCGGAGCAGTTTGGGTTAAAGAGGTGTGAAATCCATGAACTGCAGGGCGGGGATGGAGCTGTGAACGCACAGATCACAAAGGATATTCTTTCCGGAAAAGAACAGGGACCGAAGAGGGATATCGTACTTTTGAATGCAGGAGCCGCTTTGTATATTGGTAAAAAGGCAGACAGTATTGCAGATGGCATTGCACTTGCAGCAAAGACGATCGATTCCGGAGCAGCAGTCAGAACCCTTGAGGCGATGGTACAGGCTACAATTGCATAAGGTTGATCGAATACGGAAAACAGGAAAAAGAGGCATTTCATGGCGTAAAACATGGAATGCCTCTTTTCTTCGTCTTATTTCACAAAATATTGAAAAAAACTTAGTGATTTTTCCAATTTACAGATACATAAAATTAAAATATAATAAATTACGAAAAAATACGAAAATGTCATATTTCAGGGAGGAGAGAGGGAATGCAGCAAAGGATTCCATATAATGGAAATGATCTGGGTGCTGTGTACACAAAGAAATATACAGCGTTCCGGCTCTGGGCTCCGACTGCGGATGCAGTAACGCTGTGTCTGTATCGGGAAGGCGACGGGGACTGCCTGTCGGATACACTTCCGATGAAACGGGATGTACAGGGAACCTGGACAATTCGGGTAGACGGAGATTTGCGGCATGTTTATTATACATACCGTCTGGAGAGAAGTGGCAAGACCGTGGAGTCACAGGATCCGTATTCGGTAGCTGTCGGTGTGAACGGGCAGCGGAGTATGGTCCTGGACCTAAAGGAAACCGATCCGGAGAATTTTGAGACTGATCATGGACCGGTTTTTCAAAACCGCACAGATCTGGTGATCTGTGAGATTTCTGTCCTGGACAGTACCGCAGATGGCTCTTCCGGGGTAAAATATCCGGGAAAATATCTGGGATTAGCAGAAAAGGGAACCAAAAACAAAGAGGGAGAAGCTACCGGGCTGGATTATTTCAAATCGCTCGGTATTACGCATGTGCAGATCATGCCGATGTATGATTTTGCAAGTATTGATGAGGCAGCACAAAAGAAGCGGGAGTATAACTGGGGATATGATCCGCTGAATTACAATGTACCGGAAGGGTCTTTTTCGACCGATCCGTTCCACGGAGAGGTGCGTATCCGGGAAATGAAAGAAATGATTGCAGCTTTTCACAGGGAGGGCATCGGAGTGATCATGGATGTGGTGTATAATCACACCTATGATCTCGACAGCTGTCTGCAGAAATGCGAGCCGGATTATTATTACCGGATGAACGGAACCAGATATTCCAATGCATCTGCCTGTGGCAATGAGGTTGCTTCGGAGCAGCCGATGATGCGCAAATATATTGTGGAATCTGTCTGTTACTGGGCAAAGGAATACCATGTGGATGGTTTCCGGTTTGATCTGATGGGCGTGCTTGATATTGATACGATGAATGAGATCAGCTGCCGGTTAAGAAAAATCAATCCATGCATCATTTTGTATGGAGAGGGCTGGACAGGCGGCACTTCAACCATGCCGGAATTCCGACGTGCCATGAAAAGAAACGCGCGTATGCTGGATGGCATTGGAATGTTTTCGGATGATATCCGGGACATGGTCCGGGGGCATGTGTTTTATAACAAAGACTGCGGCTATGTCAGTGGAAGGGATCACATGAAAATTCCGGTGCGTTTTTGTGCAACCGGAGGCGTGTGGCATCCGCAGGTAGATTATGCAGCTTATACGTATGCAGCCGGTGGGACATGGACCGACACACCGGAGAAAGTGATCAATTATGTGTCCTGTCACGACAATCTGACGCTGTGGGATAAACTGCAGATATCCAGACCAGATTGTGACACAGGGGAACGTCTTGCGATGAACCGTCTGGCGGCTGCGATGGTATTTACCGCACAGGGAGTTCCGTTTTTTTTGAGCGGGGAAGAGTTTGCACGAACCAAACCGGTCGGGGAGAATGGAGAGGTATCTGAAAACAGTTATAATCTGCCATATGAAACAAACGTACTGCGCTATGACTGGAATGATGGACAAAAAGAACTGCAGCAGTATTACAGAGGACTGATTGCTTTCCGGAAAGTACATAAAGGATTGCGCATGACGGAGGCAGAAGAAATCCGGAAAAACATTCTGTTTATGGAAATGACATCGGAACAGACCATCGCGTTTATGATTCGTCAGCCGGAAGAAACACTTCTGGTGGCATACAACGCATCCGGCAGAAAAGAAACACTTTTGCTGCCGGATGACAGGACATGGACGTTATATATTGATGACCTGCATGCAGGAACCGAACCAATCGGTTCGTTCCATTCGAACATGGAATTGCCGGCGATTGGCTGTGTGGTTCTTGTTAATGAGTTGTCTTGTTGATGTAGCTGGTTTTGTATTTGGAGTACACGATCTTCTGGCTCCGGTACAGACCAAAGTATCCGGAGAGCATGTAGCTGAAAGCGGTAGCCAGAAGAAAATACGGCATACCATCGTAACCGAACAACTCAAAGCTGATTAACAGAGAGGTGATCGGACAGTTGGTAACGCCACAGAATACGGCAGTCATGCCGACAGCCGTACAGAGTGTCGGAGATATACCGGTCAGCGTTCCAAACAGACAGCCAAAGGCTGCGCCGGTGAAGAAGGAAGGAACAATTTCTCCACCTTTGTAACCGGCACCAAGAGTCAGTGCGGTAAAGATCATCTTTAACAGGAAGGCTTCCGGGCGGACCGTTCCATCGATACACATCTGGATGATGGTGATACCGGTGCCGTTGTAATTCTGGTTGCCGACAAGCATTGTCAGAATGACAACAATACATCCACCGATAAAGATACGGATGTAAGGATTCTGGAACAGTTTGCGGTAAATTTCTTCACTCTTGTGCAGAAGAACACAAAAAACAATACTTACCAGCGCGCAGAGCACGGCAAGGATGGAAATCTGCACGGCAGGAAGAACGCCGAAATCCGGAATGTGCTCAATCGCAAACCACTGATTGGAAACACCAAACAGGTAAGCAACTCCGTGTGCAACAAGAGAACTGATCACACATGGAACAAGAGCGGTATAGTACATGACACCGACACTTACAATTTCCATTGGAAGGATGGCAGCAGCCATTGGTGTACCGAAGAGAGCGGAAAATGCAGCACTCATGCCGCACATGATCATGACATGTTTATCTTTGTCATCAAAACGGAAGACTTTTCCGATTGCGTTTCCGATACTTCCGCCCATCTGCAGGGCAGCACCTTCACGGCCGGCAGATCCGCCGAACAGGTGCGTGATCAGGGTGGAAATAAAGATCAAAGGAGCCATGCGCAGAGGCAACTCGTCATCCGAGTGGATGGCAGAGATGACCAGATTGGTTCCGGTGTCTTTTTCGTCCCGCAGCAGATGGTAAACACCGACAATGATCAGACCCCCGACAGGGAGCAGATATAAAAGCCACGGGTCCTGCCCGCGCAGTACGGTGACAAACGTCAGACAAAAGTAAAATGCAGTGCCGCACAGTCCGACGATACCACCGACAATAATTGCAAAAATTACCCATTTATCGGACACCAGTGCACGGTGTGCATTGTGTTTGATTTTATGTTTTATAACGTCGTTCATAATTCTTCACCTCGTAATCCCTTTCTTTCATACTAGCATTGAAAAATGCTTTTTACAAGGGGACAAAAAGGTGGTATGATATAAATTATAGATTGGATCTTAGGAGGAATCACTTATGAGAACAAGTGGCGTACTTATGCCGATATCTTCACTGCCATCACCTTATGGCATTGGAACTATGGGAAAATCAGCCAGAAAATTTGTAGACTTTCTGGTAAAAGGAGGTCAGACGTACTGGCAGATTCTGCCGATCTGTCCGACCAGTTACGGAGATTCACCGTATCAGTCGTTTTCCAGTTTTGCAGGAAATCCATATTTCATTGATCTGGACATTCTGTGCAAGGAAAATTTATTAAAGAAAAAGGAATGTGAGTCATTTGACTGGGGCACAAGTGAGGAATACATTGATTATGGAACCATGTATGTATCACGCTATGCATTGCTGCATAAAGCATATGCCCGTTTTGTAAAAAATATGCCGGAAGATTTTTCATCATTTTGTGAGACGGAAAAGGACTGGCTGGAAGATTATGCGCTCTTTATGGCATTAAAAGATGCCAATGGCGGAAAAGCATGGGCCCAGTGGGATGAGAAACTTCGTGTGCGTGATACAGCGGCATTGGATGAGGCAAGAAAAAAGTACGCAGAAGATATTGAATTTTACAAGATGCTTCAGTATCTGTTCTTTAAGCAGTGGAGAGAGTTAAAGGCATATGCCAATGAAAACGGAATTGAGATTATCGGAGATGTGCCGATCTATGTGGCTGGAGACAGTGCGGATGTATGGGCAAATCCAAAACAGTTTTATCTGGATGAGGATTTAAATCCGATTGAAGTGGCAGGATGTCCTCCAGACGGATTTTCCGCAGATGGACAGCTCTGGGGCAATCCACTGTTCCGCTGGGATGAAATGAAAAAAGATAACTATGCATGGTGGACAAAGCGAATCAAAGCGATGAGTGAGCTGTATGATATTATCCGTATTGATCATTTCCGCGGATTTGAT
>DLQV01000037.1:11527-19950 GCA_002474415.1 Lachnospiraceae bacterium UBA7598 | reverse complement strand
GTTCCAAGGGAACTTATATTCGTACGCTGTGTGCGGATATCGGAGAGGTGCTTGGTGTGGGTGCGTGTATGGAATCCCTGGTCCGGACAAGAGTGAGTGTTTTTCCTTTGGAGGAGGCACACACATTGGCAGAAATTGAAAAGATAAGGGACGAAGGAACACTAAAAGAGCTGATTCTTCCGGTGGACCGCGTGTTTGAGGGAAAGACGAAACTGACGGTTGTCCCGGAAGCGTTTCGGTTTCTTCAGAATGGAAACCGTTTAAACGATGGAAATTTTACGGATGTTCCGGAAAAAATTGCGGATGGTGAACAGGTACTGGTTTATGATCCGATGGGGCATTTTTACGCTGTATATCAGTATGAGGGAGAAACAAAGGACTATAAAGTCCGGAAAATGTTTGGTGCATAAATATGATTTGTTGGAATAAAATAGAAGATTTTCATATAGAAGAACCAACGGCATTGTCGCTGGGAAAATTTGACGGAGTACACCGTGGACATGAAGCTTTGATCGAACACCTTCTGGAGAAGAAAAAAGAAGGGTTAAAAGCCGTTGTTTTTACGTTTGATATTCCTCCCAAAAAACTTACGGAGAATAATAATTATCGTGTCCTTTCAACCAACAGAGAAAAACAGGACATTCTGGAAGAACGTGGGATTGATTACCTGTTAGAGTGTCCGTTTACCAAAGAAGTGATGTGCATGGAGCCGGAGACCTTTGTCGCCTGGATCGTAAAAAGTCTGCATGTAAAGAGCATGGTAGTCGGTTCGGATTTCCGGTTCGGACATAACCGGAAAGGGGATCATATCCTTTTGGAAAAGCTGTCCGGGATTTATGGCTATACGCTGCGGGTTGTCGACAAGCTTCAATATGAAGGACGGGATATCAGCAGTACGTTTGTCCGGGAACAGATTATAAAAGGCAATATTGAAAAGGCAAATGAGCTGCTTGGGTATCCATTTTTCGTAAAAAGTGAAGTGATTCATGGAAGACAGCTTGGAAGGACACTTGGAATTCCGACCATCAACATGGAACTTCCGGCGGAAAAACTTCTTCCACCGAAAGGTGTATATGCAACTACGGTACGGATTAGAGGAAAATGTTACACAGGTGTGACAAATGTCGGTTGTAAACCGACGGTGAATCATTCCAATAAAGTAAATGTAGAGACACATATTTTAGATTTCTCCGGAGATCTGTATGGATACGAATTAAAGGTGAGTTTCTACTCATTCATACGTCCGGAACAGAAATTTGCATCTGTTGAAATGTTAAAAGAGCAGATGGAACGGGACATTAAGACAAGCAAAAGCCGGATGATGTCGATAAATGGCGATATGTAAACATATTACATAAATATTACGAAAATATGTTGACATTGTAATTGTTTATTGTTATACTCGTTTTTGTTATGAGTTTCATGAAGCGTGAGGGAGGAATCTGTGAAATGAATCATATGACAAAAAAGAGAGTTGGAATGGTACTTGTTGTTTCTCTGGCACTGACCGGTGCAGCAGCATATATTGGTGGACAGCAGGGAAATACAGATAAAACAGAAAAGACCGGGATATTGACAGCCGGTGTGTCTGCATCTTTAAATGCAAGCGAGGCAGAAGCGTTAGATGTAACCGCAGGGGTGACCAGCCAGCTGTATGATAAGACAAGTGTTGCTGTTACTGCAAATGAAAAGCAGATGGTTGCACAGGGAATCGAAGATACACAGACGAAGGAAACTGTTTCAGAAGATTCCAAAGAGGATACCGGCATCTGTGGGTATAAAAATCTTGGAATCGCACAGGTGCAGGGAAGCCTGAATGTGCGAAAAAGTGCATCTACGGATAGTAAAGTAGTTGGAAAAATGACGAACAAAGATGCCTGTGAGATTGTTTCTGTCAAAGGAGACTGGGTGCAGATTACATCCGGTAAAGTGAAAGGCTACGTAAAGAGTGAGTATCTTTTGACTGGAGATGCGGCAAAGAATGTGGCAAAGGAAGAAATTATCAAGGTTGTTACCGTAAATACCACAACCCTTCGTGTAAGAGAAAAGGCTTCGGAAGATTCTGCAATACTTTCTTTGGTTGGAGAGGGAGAGGATCTTGTTGTGGAAGATACAAAAGATGGCTGGTATAAAGTAGAAGTAGATGATCAGAAGGGATATATTTCCGGAGATTATGTAGAGGTAACAGAAAAACTTCCGACAGCGTCTACGGTAAAAGAACTGGAATACGGAGAGGGATATACCGATTCCCGTGTTTCTTTGGTACAATTTGCATTGCAGTTTGTAGGAAACCGTTATGTCTGGGGAGGAACAAGCCTCACAAACGGAATTGATTGTTCCGGATTTACGATGCAGGTATATGCAAGATACGGAGTCGGCCTCCCGCATCATGCGGCAAGTCAGCCGGCGTATGGAAAACGCATCAGCGCCTCTGAGGCAAAACCGGGAGATCTGTTTTTCTATGGCAGTGGAAGCAGCATCAGCCATGTGGGAATTTATATTGGAAACGGTCAGATTGTACATGCCAGCAATGCACGTACCGGAATTAAGATTTCCAGTGCCTATTACCGGACGCCAATCTGTGTAATATCGTATTTAAATTAAAAAAATGTTTACAACGATAAAGATTTATGATACATTAAATTAGTATGGTTTAACCCATATTCGGTGAATGGACACTCCGACCTTTTGCTGAGTATCGGGTGCAAAAAATATTATAAGGAGGATCATCAAATGATCGCAAAAGAAAAGAAGCAGGCAATTATCAATGAGTATGGAAGAACACCAAACGACACTGGTTCACCAGAAGTTCAGGTAGCAGTTCTTACAGCAAGAATTCAGGAGCTCACTGAGCATTTAAAGCAGAATCCAAAGGACCATCATTCCAGAAGAGGTATGCTTAAGATGATCGGTCAGAGACGTGGATTATTATCATACTTAAAGAACATTGATATTGAAAGATATCGTTCTTTAATTGAGCGTTTAGGACTCAGAAAATAATTGTAAACAAAGAGCGGAGTTTTATATTCCGCTCTTCTTTTTGTTGTATGGCAGAACTTTTTTCCGGGACCACTGAAGAGGACAAAACGCTGTTTTGTATTGTTCAGTAGTTTCGGGGTTTTGACATACCGAATCAAATTTGAAGGAGAGAATACATGTACAAAAGTTATTCAATGGAACTGGCAGGCAGAACACTGACCGTTGATATCGGAAGAGTATGTGCACAGGCAAATGGTGCCGCATTATTAAAATATGGAGAGACTACCGTATTATCTACGGCTACTGCTTCCGACAAGCCAAGAGATGGTGTTGATTTCTTCCCACTGAGTGTGGAATTTGAAGAGAAAATGTACTCTGTTGGAAAGATTCCTGGCGGATTTAATAAGCGTGAGGGAAAAGCATCAGAGAATTCGATTCTTACCGCACGTGTTATTGACCGTCCGATGAGACCTCTGTTTCCAAAAGATTACCGCAACGATGTAACCTTAAACAATATGGTTATGTCTGTAGACCCGGAATGTCGTCCGGAGCTGGTAGCTATGATTGGTGCAGCACTTTCTACTACAATTTCCGATATCCCGTTTGATGGTCCATGTGCCATGACCCAGATGGGAATGAAAAATGGTGAGTTTATTGTAAACCCATCCCAGAAAGACTGGGACGAAGGTGATTTAAAACTCACAGTTGCATCTACCGCAACAAAGGTCATCATGATCGAGGCCGGTGCCAATGAGATTCCGGAAGCAAAGATGATCGAGGCCATTTATAAGTGCCATGATGTCAACCAGACAGTCATTGCATTTATCAATAAGATTCGGGAAGAGGTTGGAAAGCCAAAGCATGCGTATACAAGCTGTGCGATTCCGGAAGAAATGTTTGCAGCAATGCGGGAAATCGTTACCCCAGAGCAGATGGAAGAAGCGGTGTTTACCGATGAAAAGCAGAAGAGAGAAGAAAATATCCGTGAAATTACAGATAAATTTGCAGAAGCTTTTGCAGAGAACGAAGAGTGGCTTGCAGTTCTTGATGAGGCCGTTTACCAGTATCAGAAGAAGACCGTCCGTAAGATGATCTTGAAGGATCACAAGCGTCCGGATGGACGTGCGATCGATCAGATCCGTCCACTGGCGGCTGAAGTAGATCTGATTCCTCGTGTTCATGGTTCTGCCATGTTTACCCGTGGACAGACACAGATCTGTGATGTCGTTACACTTGCACCGCTTTCAGAAGTGCAGAAGATTGACGGACTTGATGAGAACGTGACAACCAAGCGCTATATGCATCAGTATAATTTCCCGTCTTATTCCGTTGGAGAGACAAAGCCAAGCAGAGGACCAGGACGTCGTGAGATTGGTCATGGTGCACTTGCTGAGCGTGCATTGCTTCCGGTTCTTCCTTCTGTAGAGGAATTTCCATATGCAATCCGTGCAGTTTCCGAGACATTTGAGTCCAATGGATCTACTTCCATGGCTTCTACCTGTGCTTCCTGTATGTCACTTATGGCAGCAGGTGTTCCGATTAAAAAGATGGTTGCAGGTATTTCCTGTGGTCTTGTAACCGGAGATACCGATGATGATTATCTGGTACTGACCGATATCCAGGGTCTGGAAGATTTCTTCGGAGATATGGATTTCAAGGTAACCGGTACACATGATGGTATCACTGCAATCCAGATGGATATCAAGATCCATGGTCTGACCCGCCCGATCGTAGAAGAGGCTATTGCCCGTACCCGTGAGGCACGTGTTTACATTATGGATGAAGTTATGAGCAAAGCAATTGCAGAGCCACGAAAAGAAGTAAATCAGTGGGCACCGAAGATTGAACAGATCACCATCGATCCAAATAAAATTGGTGATGTTGTGGGACAGAAGGGGAAGACGATCAATGAAATCATTGCCCGTACAGGTGTCAAAATTGATATTACAGATGACGGTGCAGTTTCTGTCTGTGGAACAGACAAAGAAGCAATTGCAAAAGCAGTCGATATGATCAAGATTATCACAACGGATTTTAAAGAGGGACAGATCTTTACAGGTACCGTTGTAAGCATCAAAGAGTTTGGAGCTTTCATCGAGTTTGCACCGGGCAAGGAAGGAATGGTTCATATTTCAAAGATTGCCAAGGAACGCATTGATCATGTAGAGGATGTGCTGACACTTGGAGATGTTGTAAAAGTTATCTGTCTTGGAAAAGATAAGATGGGTAGAATCAGTTTCTCTATCAAGGATGTTCCGGCAGATCAGAAATAACATACTGTATAAGATATACCTTCAGGGCCGCACCATGCGGCCCTTTTTTCATACCATGAAAGAAAAGGGCGATGATGCAAAAGTTCGGAGTAAGATATGAAGCGGGTCAAACAGCTCGTACATGCAGAGAATGTATATCGTATGGGATACACGGGAAAAAATATCCGGGTGGTGACATTGGATACAGGTGTTTATCTGCATCCGGATCTGCGGCAGAATGTGATTGGATTTTTAGATTTTGTATCCATGAAACATGCCTGCTATGACGACAATGGGCATGGAACACATGTTGGCGGAATTTTGTGCGCAAATGGCAGAATGAAAGGAATGGCACCACAGGCACAGTTGATTGCGATCAAAGTTCTTGGAAAAGATGGAGGAGGACAGACGGAGCGGGTCATTCGTGGCCTGCAATGGGTGCTTGCACATCATAAAGAACTGCAGATCCGGATTTTGAATTTTTCCGTAGGATTTCTTCCGGGGGCGCTTGACCGTGAACAGAAGCAGATTATGGAACTTTTAGAACAGTTGTGGGATGATGGCGTGACGGTTGTCACAGCGGCCGGAAATAACGGTCCGGGCGAGGGGACGGTTACAGCTCCGGGAATTTCAAGAAAAGTCATTACGGTGGGGGCAAGTGATGACCGGAGTTCTCCGGGGGAAAGGCGTGGTGGCTACAGTGGCAGTGGTCCGACCGGATGCTGTATTATGAAGCCGGAAATATTGGCACCGGGAACCAATATCGTAAGCCTGGATCATCACGGTGTACTTTATTCGAGAAAGAGTGGTACATCGATGGCAACTCCGGTGGTATGCGGAGCACTGGCACTGGCGCTGCAGAAAAATCCAAAGCTGCGGCCGGAAGAACTTAAGCTGAAATTATATGAATCGGCACGGAAAGAAGCGAATATGCCGATAGCATGGGGGATACTTGATGTTGATAATTTGCTGACATTGGTATAAAATACTTTCTAAAAGCCAAAAAGTGGTGTTTGACGCAAAAAGAAGGGAGAGAACGGATGAAACAAATATTAAATAAACTCTTAAGTAAACTTGTGCTTGGAGCATTGATTATAATATTACAGTTTAGCTGGTTTGTCTATCTGCTGTATAGTGCAACCGTGTACAGCTCCATAGTGGATGCCCTGTTTAAGATTGCATCCATAGTGCTCGCATTGTATATTTCCAGCAGAGATATGCGGTCCACATATAAAACCTCATGGATTTTTTTAATACTGGCGCTTCCTCTGTTCGGAATTCCGGCATACTATCTGTTTGGCCGTCCGGGGCTGACAAAACGGACCCGCATCAAGATGGATGCAGTAAGCAGCAGGATCCGGTCGTACAGTTCTTCTTCGGATGAGATAATGCTGGCATTGAAAAAACAGGATGATTCGGCAGAACAGGAGGCACAGTATCTTACCAATTATGCAGGGTATCCTTTGTACCGGGAAGCGGATACACAGTATTATTGCTGTGGCGAAGAGATGTATCCGCAGTTTCTGGAAGATTTAAAAGCAGCAAAATCTTATATCTTTCTGGAGTATTTTATTGCAGAGCCTGGAAAGATGCTGGATGCANNATGAAAACACCGCTGTGACCTATTTCGACAGCGGTGAGGCAAAGTTTGCAGAGCTGCTGCGGCAGCTGGAAACGGCGCAGCAGTATATCTTTCTGGAATATTTCATCGCAGAGCCAGGAAAAATGTTCGATCCGATTGTTGAAATTCTTGCACAAAAGGTAAAAGAGGGTGTGGATGTGCGATTTATGTACGATGGAATTGGATGTATCCAGACACTGCCGAATAAATACTATCATTATCTGCAGGAAAAAGGGATCAAATGTGCATGTTTTCAGCCGTTCCGTCCACTGATGTCAATTATCCAGAACAACCGGGATCACCGGAAGATTACAGTGATTGATGGAAAGATTGCCTACACGGGAGGTGTGAATCTTGCCGATGAGTATATCAATGCCAAATCACGTTTCGGATATTGGAAGGATACAGGAATCCGACTGACAGGAGCCTGTGTCTGGAGCTTTACGAGTATGTTTTTGGAACTGTGGGATTATATTTTAAAAACAGAAAGCAATTATGCATTTTACCGCGCAACCTCTCTGGAAAACCACCAGCTGCAAGAAGATATTCCTTCGGATGAAAAGGGATTTGTCCAGCCGTATACCGACTCGCCGCTGGATCACGAAGACGTCGGAGAGAATGTATATCTGAATATGATCAGCAGGGCAAAGAAATATCTATACATTTTTACGCCATATCTGATCATCGGATCTGAAATGCGTACGGCACTTGCGAATGCTGCAAAATCCGGTGTGGATGTACGGCTGGTTGTGCCGGGAATTCCGGATAAAAAACTGGTATATTTTCTGACACAGTCTAATTTTCCGTACCTGATCAAAAACGGAGTGAAAGTATATACGTATACCCCAGGTTTTATTCATGCAAAATGCTTTGTGTCGGATGATGTGCAGGCAACGGTAGGAACGGTGAATCTGGATTACCGGAGTCTGTGTCTGCATTTTGAATGTGGTGTCTGGATGTACCGTGCCAAAGCAGTCTTACAGGTAAAGGAAGATGCATTAAAGACATTTGCAGTCAGCCATGAAGTGACACTGGAAGAATTCCAGAGAAAATCGCTTCTTGTTCGGACCTTTATGGGAGCACTGAAACTGTTTGCGCCACTTTTGTAATTCGCTCCCGTTGTTGGATCGGCTCTGGAATAGAAAGAATTAGTCCTTGCATTTTCTATGACATAAAGATAAAATATAGACTATGACAGAAAGGACGAGAAAAATGGAATTGACCGTTAAGCTCCAGGTGTTTGAGGGACCGCTGGATCTGCTTTTGTATCTGCTTGAAAAAAATAAAGTAAACATCTATGATATCCCAATCGTAGAGATTACAGAACAGTACATGGAGTATATCCGGGAGATGAAACGGCAGGATCTTGAGGTACTCAGTGAGTTTCTGGTCATGGCTGCGACATTGATTGATATCAAATCGCGCATGCTTCTTCCTGCAAATCCGGACAGTGAAGAAGAGGAAGAAGATCCGCGTGCAGAACTGGTACAGCAGCTTTTGGAGTACAAGATGTATAAATGTATGGCGTATGAACTAAAGGACCGGCAGATGGATGCCGGTCGTGTTATGTA
>DLQV01000037.1:0-11466 GCA_002474415.1 Lachnospiraceae bacterium UBA7598 | reverse complement strand
CGGAAGAAGTGCGTGCCTATGAACCGCCGGTTGATATTCAGGAACTGATATCAGACCTTACACTTTCACGCCTGCATGAAATCTTTGAAAGCATCATGAAAAAACAACAGGATAAAATAGATCCGTTGCGTTCAAAGTTTGGAAAAATTGAAAAAGAAGAAGTGTCGCTGGAAGACAAGATGGAAGATTTGACAAAATATGCAACAGAACACCGGCATTTTAGCTTTCGCGGGCTTTTGACGGCACAGTCCTCGAAAGTGGAAGTGATTGTGACGTTCCTTGCTATTCTCGAACTGATGAAAATGGGAACGATACGGATTTCACAGGAACATATTTTTGATGATATCCAGATTGATTCAAAAGTTGCAGCATAGAAATAATGGGATGTAAAGTATGGGAGAAAAAAATTATAAGGCTATCATAGAGGGAATTTTGTTTTCTATGGGGGATTCCGTAGAACTGGAAAAAATCGCAGGAGTTCTTGAACTTGATCAGCAAAAGACAAAGGAACTGATCGAAGAAATGAAAAAAGAGTGGGAAGAACAGAAACGTGGCGTTACCATCACGGAGCTGGATGGAGCCTACCAGATGTGTACCAGACCTGAAATTTACGAATATCTGATCAAAATTGCAAAGCAGCCCAAACGACGGGTTCTGACGGACGTTCTGTTAGAAACACTTTCCATTATTGCTTACAAACAGCCGGTGACAAAGATGGAAATAGAAAAAATACGAGGCGTGTCTTCAGATCATGCGGTAAACAAGCTGGTGGAATATCATCTGGTGTGTGAACTTGGAAGACTGGATGCACCGGGGCGCCCGTTACTTTTCGGAACAACAGAAGAATTTCTGCGCAGTTTTGGAGTGCATTCGATTGATGATCTGCCAGTACTCAGTCCGGTACAGGTGGAAGAATTTAAACAGGAAGCGGAAGAAGAGATGCATGTAAAACTGGACGTATAAAATAAGAAAGAATAATCATATACATAGAATAAAAATGTATATGGTTATTTTTTTATGTTTCAAAAAAAAATCTGGATTAAAATGATAAGTGTGCTGTTGATATTTGGATGTCTGGTTACGGAACCGGTTTCCGCAAAGAAAGAAGAAAAGCCAGAGCCTGAAAAATTGTATTCCAAATCCTGTGCTATGGTAGATGGAGACAGTGGGCGCCTTTTGTATGGAAAAGAGGAGCAGATTGCGCTGCCGAACGCAAGTACGACAAAAATTCTGACCTGTATTGTGGCGATGGAACAATGTAAACCGGATGAAGTGGTTACATTCAGCGTAAAGGCAGCATCACAGCCGAAAGTACATCTCGGTGCGAAAAAAGGAGAACAGTTCTATATGCAGGATCTCTGGTATGGGCTGATGCTCGAATCTTACAATGACTGTGCATATGCAATCGCAGAACATGTGGCGGGATCTGCGGAAAAATTTGCAGTACTTATGAATGAAAAAGCAAAGGAGATTGGATGCACTGACAGTCATTTTGTAACCCCAAACGGTCTGGATGCAAAGGATGCGCAGGGAGAACACCATACCACAGCCTATGATCTGTGCAGGATTATGAGTTATTGCGCATGGAAGTCTCCGGTCAGTAAGCAGTTTTTAGAAGTAACACAGACCCGGTCACATACATTCCAGAGTCTGGAAGGAACCGGATATGCAGTTGGAAATAAGAATGCGTTACTGGATATGATGGATTCTGTGATTACCGGGAAAACAGGTTATACGTCAAAAGCAGGATACTGCTATGTGGCTGCCCTGGAAGAGGGAGGAAGACATTATGCGATTGCTCTCCTCGGCTGTGGCTGGCCAAATCACAAAAATTATAAGTGGTCCGATGCAAAGACACTGTTTCAGTACGGAATGGATGCGTATCATCTGTATCGTGGATCAGGAGAATCGGTGAAACTTCCGGATCTGGATGTGGCAGAAGGGTGCAGGAAAGATACACTGGAAGAATGGGCAACCCACGCAAAACTGCCGGTTTATGTTGATGCGGATATTACAAAGATGACATTTTTGAAGGCGGATGGGGATACCGCAGAAGTGAAAAAAATTTTATCAGATCCCATACGGCTTCCGATCAAAAAGGGACAGACATTGGGGCGTGTCGTGTACTGCATGAATGGAAAGGAGATTTATTCAGGAAAAATCAAAGCAAAAGTTTCCATAGAGAAATGGGATGCTGAAAAGTTTTTTCGGGTTATGTGGAAAGAAGTGCTATTAAAGAAGTAGGAAATTAGTCACAAATAAATAGTGAAAAAATTAACAAATTATGTTGAAAA
Organism: Lachnospiraceae bacterium UBA7598; assembly: GCA_002474415.1. Lineage (GTDB taxonomy): Bacteria > Bacillota > Clostridia > Lachnospirales > Lachnospiraceae > Roseburia. The sequence goes on along the minus strand of DLQV01000037.1, from coordinate 9,172 downwards.
GAAGTGGGAAATGAGATACAATACAAACTAGCGGAAATTTTTATTTTTTATAGATGGAGGGCATAAAATGAGTAGTAACAATGAAAACTTGGCAATTCAGCGTATTGCTAAGTTGGTCGATGAGAACAGTTTTATGGAAATCGGTTCTCTCGTAACAGCACGTAGCACAGATTTTAATCTTACCGCTGCAAAAACCCCTTCAGATGGCGTTGTGATTGGTCATGGACTGATCGACGGCAATCTGGTATTTATTTACAGCCAGGATGCATCCGTATTAAACGGTACCATCGGAGAGATGCACGCAAAGAAGATTGCGTCTGTGTATGACATGGCAATGAAGATGGGAGCTCCTGTCATTGGTCTGATTGACTGTGGCGGTATTCGTCTTCAGGAGTCGGTTGATGCATTGGATGGGTTTGGAACTATTTATGCGAAGGAAGTAGCAGCTTCCGGTCTTGTACCTCAGATTTGTGGTGTATTTGGCAATTGTGGCGGCGGCCTTTCCGTTGTCCCGGCACTTTGCGATTTCGCGTTCATTGAAGAGAAGAAAGGACGCATGTTTGTAAATGCTCCGGATGCAATCGAAGGCAATAACACAGAAAAATGTGACACAGCCAGCGCAGCATTCCAGAGTGAAAACAATGGATGTGTAGATTTCGTTGGCTCAGAAGATGAGATCATGGAGCAGATCCGTCAGCTGGTATGTATGCTTCCAAGTAACAACGAGGGAGATGTATACACAGATGACTGTGAAGATGATCTGAATCGTGCCTGCGAAAGCATGGAGAATATGAAGGGTGATCCAAGATATCTGTTATCCCAGATTTCCGATTACAACACATTCTTCGAGACAAAGGCAAATTATGCCAAGAATATGGTAACCGGACTGATCAAGTTAAATGGAATGACAGTCGGCGCTGTGGCAAACTGCAGCGAAGTATATGATGCAGAAGGCAAGAAAGCAGAGAGCTTTGACAAGTCCCTGACCGCGCAGGGATGCAACAAGGCGGCTGAGTTTGTTCAGTTCTGTGATGCATTCTCTATCCCGGTACTTACCATTACAAATGTAAATGGATTGAAAAACTGCATGTGCTCTGAGAAGAAACTTGCAAAGGCACTTGCAAGAATGACTTATGCATTTTCCAATGCAACCTGTGCAAAGGTAAACCTGATCACAGGAGAGGCTTACGGAAGTGCTTATGTATTTATGAATTCCAAGTCTGTCGGAGCTGATCTTGTATACGCATGGAGCGGAGCAAAGATTGGTGCGATGGATTCTACTCTGGCTGCAAAGATTATGTATCCGGAAGCTGGTGCAGATGAGATCAGGCAGAAAGCTGCTGATTATGAAAAACTTCAGGATTCTGCTGCTTCTGCCGCTGCAAGAGGATATGTGGATCGTCTGATTGATCCGGCAGATACCAGAAAATACCTTGTAGCTGCTTTTGAAATGCTTTATACAAAGTATGTAAGCGAGCCAGAAAAGAAACACGGTACCAAGTAGAAAGGTGAAGTTTTATGAAAAAGAGAATTGCTTTTGCACTTTGCATGATCCTGATGGTTCTGATGCTCGGTGCATGTGGAACAGACCCGACTACCGTGGATTACAATGGAAAGTCTTACTCAGATCTTCAGTCTGAAATGGATACCAATGCGAACATGGTACAGAGTCTGGCTCAGTTGTTCAAAGAAAACAAACTGACAGCAGATACTCTTCCGGACGATGTAAAGGATCAGCTTACTTCAAGCTATGGTGTCACAGAGGCACAGATTGAAGCAGCTGCAAAGTGGCAGGATACTTTGGATGAGTTTGGTAAAATGAAAAAGATCGAAGACGATACGTTCAAGGTTACCAAATCCGGTAAGACACTTACCACAGATATGACTATCAAGTTCGCGAAGAAAGATGTGAATTTCGAAGTAGTATATGATTACTATTCCATGGATGTTACCGGTATTTCGGTAGATCCGATTTATACACTCGGTGAGAAAATGGAAAAAGCAGGACTGAATACAGTGGTTTCCATGGCAGTTGTATTTGCTGTACTGATTCTGATCAGTCTGCTGATTTCCTGCTTTAAGATCTTCCCTTATCTGGAGCAGAAGAAAGCTGCCAAAGCAGCCGGACAGGCTCCACAGCAGGAAGAGACACCAGCCGCAGCACCGGCGCCTGCCCCTGTTGCAGCACAGACAGATGACACTGAACTTATCGCAGTTATTGCAGCGGCAATCGCTGCAAGCACCGGAACTTCTACCAGTGATTTCGTAGTTCGTTCCATCAATCGTAGATAGGATAGAAAGAAAATTTAGGAGGAACATATTCATGAAGAATTATACAATTACCGTAAATGGTAACGTTTATGATGTTACAGTAGAAGAGACCGGAAGTACATCCGGCGCAGCAGCACCGAGACGTACAGCTGCAAAGCCTGCAGCAGCACCGGCAGCCGCAGCAGCACCAGCTGCTTCAGCAGGAGCCGGAAGCATTAAGATTGAAGCCGGAGCTGCCGGAAAAGTATTCAAGATTGAGAAGAAAGTCGGCGATGCTGTAAAGAAGGGAGATGCCGTTCTGGTTCTTGAGATCATGAAGATGGAGACACCAGTCGTTGCTCCAGAAGATGGAACTGTTGCAAGTATCGATGTGGCAGTTGGTGATGCCGTAGAATCTGGTGCATTACTCGCTACATTAAACTAATCCAAGGAGGAAAACACTGTGAGTTATGTAGGTGAAACATTATCGAACCTCCTGCATCAGACAGCCTTTTTCAATCTGACCTGGGGAAATTATGTTATGATTTTAGTGGCATTTATTTTCCTGTATCTTGCGATTAAGAAAGGTTTTGAGCCATTACTGTTAGTTCCGATCGCATTTGGTATGCTTCTGGTAAATATTTACCCGGATATCATCGCAAGCCCGGAACAGACAAGCAACGGCGTGGGCGGTTTACTTTATTACTTTTATACATTGGATGAGTGGTCTATTTTACCATCTCTGATCTTTATGGGTGTAGGTGCAATGACAGACTTTGGTCCGTTGATCGCAAACCCGATCAGTTTCCTTATGGGAGCTGCTGCACAGTTTGGTATTTTCAGCGCATATTTCCTTGCAATTCTGTTAGGATTTAATGACAAGGCTGCCGCTGCCGTATCTATCATCGGTGGAGCGGATGGACCTACTTCCATTTTCCTGGCTGGTAAGTTAGGACAGACTGGTCTGATGGGACCGATTGCCGTGGCTGCATATTCTTATATGGCACTTGTGCCGATCATTCAGCCACCTATCATGAAGTTATTTACAACAAAGAAGGAACGTGCGATCAAGATGCAGAACCTTCGTCCGGTCAGCAAGCTGGAGAAGATTCTCTTCCCAATCGTTGTTACCGTTGTTGTCTGCGTACTGCTTCCTACCACAGCACCACTCGTTGGTATGCTGATGCTTGGAAACCTCTTTCGTGAGTCTGGCGTTGTCCGTCAGTTACAGGAGACTGCAAGTAACGCACTTATGTACATTGTAGTTATTTTACTGGGTACCTCCGTTGGTGCAACTACCAGTGCAGAAGCTTTCTTAAATGCAAGCACCTTAAAGATCGTTGTATTAGGTCTTGTTGCATTTATGGTTGGTACTGCTGCCGGAGTTTTATTTGGTAAGTTATTATGCTGGATTACCAAGGGCAAGATTAACCCTCTGATTGGTTCTGCCGGTGTATCTGCCGTGCCTATGGCAGCCCGTGTATCCCAGAAGGTTGGTGCAGAGGAGGATCCTACAAACTTCCTGCTCATGCATGCAATGGGACCAAACGTTGCCGGTGTTATCGGTACTGCAGTAGCTGCGGGATGTTTCATGGCTATATTTGGAATTTAATAAGGAGGAAAAGTCATGTCAGAAGTGGTAAAAAAACCATTAAAAATAACAGAAACTGTTTTGCGTGATGCTCATCAGTCACTGATTGCTACACGTATGACAACAGAGCAGATGCTTCCAATTATCCCAAAAATGGATAAGGTTGGATTCAATGCTGTAGAGTGCTGGGGTGGTGCGACATTTGATGCCTGCCTGAGATTCTTAAAAGAGGATCCATGGGATCGTCTTCGTAAATTAAGAGATGGATTTAAAAATACAAAACTGCAGATGCTGTTCCGTGGACAGAATATCTTAGGATATCGTCCATATGCAGATGATGTGGTAGAGTATTTTGTACAGAAGTCTATTGCAAACGGAATTGATATCATCCGTATTTTTGACTGCTTAAATGATATCCGTAACCTGCAGACAGCAGTTACTGCATGTAACAAGGAAAAGGGTCATGCACAGGTAGCTCTCTCTTATACACTTGGAGATGCTTATACTCTGGACTATTGGATGGAGATGGCAAAGCGTGTAGAGGATATGGGTGCTGATTCTCTCTGTATCAAGGATATGGCAGGTCTTTTAGTTCCTGCTAAGGCTACAGAGCTTGTACAGGCACTGAAGGATTCTACCTCTCTTCCGGTAGAACTTCATACCCATTATACTTCCGGTGTTGCTTCCATGACATACATGAAGGCAGTAGAGGCCGGTGTAGATATCATTGATACTGCAATGTCTCCATTTGCTCTTGGAACCAGCCAGCCTGCAACAGAAGTTATGGTAGAGGCTTTCAAGAACACACCATATGATACCGGTCTTGATCTGAATCTGTTAAGTGAGATCGCAGATTACTTCCGTCCGTTACGTGAAGAGGCACTTGCAAGTGGTCTGATGAACCCGAAGGTACTTGGCGTAAACATCAATACTCTTCGTTATCAGGTACCTGGTGGTATGCTTTCGAACCTGATTTCCCAGCTCAAGGAGCAGGGAAAAGAGGACAAGTACGAGGAAGTGCTTGCAGAGGTTCCACGTGTGCGTAAAGACCTTGGTGAGCCACCACTTGTTACTCCGTCTTCCCAGATCGTTGGTACACAGGCTGTATTGAACGTTGTTCTGGGTGAGCGTTATAAGACTCTTACAAAAGAGGCAAAGGATATGCTTGTTGGTAAGTATGGTAGAACAACCGTACCTGTAAACAAGGAGATCCAGAAGAAGGCGCTTGACAGTCTTGGAATGAAGGAGCCTATCACATATCGTCCGGCAGATGACTTAAAGCCATCACTTGAGAAGTTCGAGAAGGAAATGGCACAGTACAAGCAGCAGGATGAGGATGTTCTTTCTTATGCATTGTTCCCACAGGTTGCTACTGATTTCTTCAAATACCGTGAAGCACAGCAGACTGGCGTAGACGCAAAGACTGCTGATACAAAGAACGGAGCATATCCGGTATAGTTATATCCGGTTTTACGAAAAAGACGCATCGAATCTGGTGCGTCTTTTTTGATGGAAAAAATTCTTTTTGCATGAAATCTTGCATTTTCCGGGCAAAGTGATACAATCAAAAGTGCTGTTTTATGACACAGCGTTTATGAAATAAAAAGGAGAATATGATGTCAAATACCAATGATCTGTTAAATCGGATCAATAATTGTTACAGTTCGATGAGCAAGGGACAGAAACTGCTTGCAACTTACATTACAGATAATTATGATAAAGCGGTATTTTTAACGGCCGCAAAGATGGGGGAGACGGTTGGTGTCAGTGAGTCGACCGTTGTACGTTTTGCAACGTATCTTGGATACAAAGGATATCCGGAATTTCAGCGTGCCTTAGAAGAACTGGTGCGCAATAAATTAAACTCTGTTCAGCGCATGGAGGTAACCTACGGAAGAATCAGCCAGTCAAAAATTTTAGAGACCGTTTTATCGGCAGATGCGGACAAGATCAAAACGACACTGGAAAAAATTGATCACAGTGCTTTTGAGGTGGCGGTCTCGACAATTCTTGAGGCGAAAAATATTTATATCGTCGGGATCAGAAGCTGCGCGCCGCTTGCAAGTTTTCTCGGATTTTATCTGAATCTGATGTTTGATAATGTGCGTCTGCTTACGACAAACAGTTCGAGTGAATTGTTTGAACAAATGGTAAGAATCGGGGAAAAAGACGTTATTATCGGAATCAGTTTTCCGCGATATTCCATGCGGACGTTAAAGGCTTTGGAATTTGCAAATAACCGGAGTGCAAAAGTAATTACAATTACCGACAGCATACATTCACCGATGAATCTGTATTCCTCCTGTAATCTCATTGCGGACAGTGATATGGCATCTATTGTAGACTCTCTCGTAGCACCGCTTTCCGTCATCAATGCCCTGGTGGTTGCCCTATGCATGAAGAAGCAGAAAGAAGTGGCGGGAACGCTGACGATGTTAGAAGATATCTGGGATGAGTATCAGGTATATGAAAACGATGAGATCAATTATATTGATGATTCAATTAAAGTACATTATGCAAAATTAGGGGATATCGATAATGAGTAAAGTAATCGTGATCGGCGGGGGACCGGCGGGAATGATGGCTGCGTATGCGGCAGCGGAGAGTGGACATGCAGTGACGCTTTTAGAACAGAATGAAAAACTCGGGAAAAAGCTGTTTATTACGGGAAAAGGGCGTTGCAATCTGACGAATGCCAGTGATATGGAACAGTTATTTGCCAATGTAGTCAGCAACCGCAAATTTTTATACAGTGCTTTTTATTCTTATGACAATGAGCAGGTGATTTCTTTTTTTGAGAGCCATGGAATGCCTACAAAAACAGAACGTGGAAACCGGGTATTCCCTGTGTCGGATCATTCTTCCGATGTGATTGCAACGTTATCCGCTGCATTGCGGGGGCAGCATGTGGAAGTTTTGCTGCATACAAAGGTAAAGCGTCTGTTGCTTGAAAAAAAGGATGAAGAAAAGCGTATTACCGGTGTTGAGCTGGCTGATCAGACAAAAATGCATGCGGACGCAGTGATTGTTGCAACCGGAGGAATTTCCTATCCTTCAACAGGGGCAACGGGGGACGGTTACCGCATGGCAGAAGAGATCGGACATAAGATGGTGTCGCCGACTCCGGCACTGGTTCCGATGGAAATAAAAGAACCGTGGGTTAAGGAGCTGCAGGGGCTTTCGCTGCGCAATGTCCGTATGTCAGTTGTCCGGGGAAAGAAAAAACTGTATGAGGATTTCGGAGAGATGCTCTTTACGCATTTCGGCGTCAGCGGTCCGCTGGTATTGTCGGCAAGCGGATGTATCCCGGCAAAAGCATTTGACCAGGAGCTTTCCATGATGATTGATCTAAAACCCGCACTGGATGTGGAACAGCTTGATCACCGGATTTTAAGGGAATTTGATGAAATGAAAAATAAGCAGTTTAAAAATTCTCTGGGGCATTTACTGCCGGCAAAGATGATTCCTGTTATGATTGCGTTATCGGGCATTGATCCGGATACAAAGGTAAATGAAATATCCAGGGAACAGAGACAAAACCTGTTGCATCTGTTTAAAAATATGCCACTTACAATTACAGGGCTTCGCGATTTTAAAGAGGCAATTATAACAAAAGGCGGTGTTTCTGTAAAAGACATCAATCCTTCTACGATGGAATCCAAACTCGTGCAGGGCCTGTATTTCTGCGGTGAGGTGCTGGATCTGGATGCGCTTACCGGTGGTTATAATCTTCAGATTGCCTGGTCTACCGGACACCTGGCGGGAATATCTGTTTTGTAGTTTTATAGAGAAATAATTTATTTTAAAGGAGAGTAGAAGATGGCATTTAATATTGCAATTGACGGACCGGCAGGGGCCGGAAAAAGTACGATCGCCAAGAAACTTGCGGCAGATCTGGGGTATGTATATGTAGATACGGGAGCTATGTACCGTGCGATGGCATATTATTTTTTACAGAATCATATCGATGCATCCGATGAGCAGGCGATCGCCGCTGCCTGTCCAAAGGTAGATGTGACCATTCAGTATGCGGACGGGGAACAGCAGGTGATTTTAAACGGTGAAAATGTAAACGGTGTTATCCGGAAAGAGGAAGTTGGCAACATGGCCAGCGCGACCAGTGTCTATCCGGTGGTCCGTACAAAACTGGTAGAATTGCAGAGACAGCTTGCCGCAAAGGAAAATGTAATTATGGATGGACGGGATATCGGTACGGTTGTCCTTCCGGATGCAAATGTAAAAATTTATCTCACTGCAAGCTCGAAAGTACGGGCAAAGCGCCGCTTTGATGAGCTGACAGCAAAAGGTGTATCCTGTGATATGGATGCGATTGAAAAAGATATTATCGATCGTGATTACCGGGATATGCACCGGGAAACTTCCCCGTTAAAACAGGCGGATGATGCAGTCCTTTTAGACTCATCCAATCTGGATATTGACGGCGTTGTTGAAGAAATGAAAAAAATAATCAAGAAGGCGGAATAGACAAAAATGAAGCTGACGATTGCAAAAAGTGCCGGGTATTGCTTCGGCGTGAAACGGGCAGTAAATATGGTATATCAGGAAGCAAAAGAGGCAAAAGTGCCGGTATACACGTATGGGCCGATCATTCACAATGAGGAAGTAGTCAGGGATCTTAAACAGCGTGGAGTTCATGTGGTCAGAGAGCTCAAAGAACTTCAGAATCTTCCGAAAGGAAAGATCATCATCCGCTCACACGGAATCAGCCGCAGGGAACACGAAGCAATGAAGGCATGCGGGTTTGAGGTGCTGGATGCAACCTGTCCGTTTGTCCTGAAAATTCACCGGCTTGTGGAAAAATACAGCAAAGAAGGATACCGGATTGTCATAGCCGGAAACGAACATCATCCGGAAGTGGAAGGAATTCTCGGATGGGTGGAAGGACAGCCCGCCTATACGGTTACAAGCCAGGAAGATATTGAAAAATTACCGTTAAAAGAGGGAGAAAAAGTCTGTCTGGTGGCGCAGACGACATTTAACTACAATAAATTTCAAGAATTAGTTGAAATTATAAAGAAAAAAGGTTATGATATAAGTGTTTTAGATACAATCTGCAATGCAACGGAGGAAAGACAGACGGAAGCACGTAAAATTGCTGCAGAGTCGGATCTCATGATTGTCATCGGTGACAAACATAGCTCCAATACGCAAAAATTGTATGAAATATCTAAAAAGGAATGTGCAAATACTTACTATATACAAACGAGTAAAGATATGGATTATCATCAGATACAATCCATCAATAACGTAGGTATTACCGCAGGGGCTTCAACCCCAAACAATATCATCGAGGAGGTTTCAAAGAATGTC
>DLQV01000285.1:5334-5553 GCA_002474415.1 Lachnospiraceae bacterium UBA7598 | reverse complement strand
CGTTCTTCGGAAAAGAATTGGTATGGTATTTCAGCAGCCAAACCCATTTCCGATGAGTATTTATGATAACATTGCATATGGTCCACGGGTACATGGAATTAAGGACAAAACCAAACTGGATGCCATTGTAGAGGAGAGTCTGCGCGGAGCAGCTATTTTTGATGAGGTTAAGGATCGTCTGAAAAAATCTGCGCTTGGACTTTCCGGAGGACAGCAGCA
>DLQV01000285.1:963-5236 GCA_002474415.1 Lachnospiraceae bacterium UBA7598 | reverse complement strand
CGACATCGGCACTGGATCCGATTTCTACATCAAAGATTGAGGAGTTGATGGAGGATCTGAAAAAGAAGTACACAGTAGTTGTTGTCACTCATAATATGCAGCAGGCAGTGCGTGTGTCGGATGATACGGCATTTTTTCTTGTGGGGGAAATGGTGGAGTTCGGAGATACGAAAACGATTTTCTCTTATCCGAAGGATAAACGGACAGAAGATTATATTACAGGGAGGTTTGGCTAATGCGCTCAAAATTCGACGAGCAGCTCAGGCTGCTTAATCAGGAAATGATGTATATGGGAACCATGATCGAGGATTCGATACAGAAAGCAATTAATGCATTGATCGATCAGAATGCGGAACTTGCAAAACAGATTATGAATTCTGACAATGATGTGGATCATGAGCAGAAAAAGATTGAAAATATCTGTTTTAATCTGTTGATGCAGCAGCAGCCGGTGGCAAAGGATCTGCGTGTAATTTCTGCAGCTATGAAGATGGTGACGGATATGGAGCGTATTGGAGACCATGCGGCAGATATTTCGGATATTACATGCATGCTTGCAAATGAGCCATATGTATTGAATCTGGATGACATCAAAAAGATGGCGAGTGAAACCGTAATTATGCTGATCCGTAGTATTGAAGCATATGTGGAAAAAGATATGAAAAAAGCGCAGGAAGTCATTCAGCATGATGATGTTGTGGATGATCTGTTTGATAAAAATAAGGCAGATATCATTGAACTGATCCGGCAGGATCCAGAAAAAGGTGAGCAGGCAACGGACATGCTGATGGTTGCAAAGTATTTTGAACGAATCGGTGATCATGCAACGAATATTGCGGAATGGGTTATTTTTGCGCTGGATGATAAAAAGATAGAGCAGGAATCGTAATCACAGTCGAATTTTACATAAATTTTACATAAACGATACTTTGGATTTTACGTGTCGTATGCTATGATAAGAACTAGATAAAATATATGGGGCAGGGCGGTCTTGTGCAGGCATGACCGTCCTGCTTGGAGTTACAGTGGCAAAAGAGTAGACAGAGGGAAAAGTTATGGCATTGATTTATATCGTGGAAGATGATGAAAATATCAGGGAGATTGAGACCATTGCATTGAAAAACAGCAATTATATGGTCTGTGCATTTGAAAAGGCTACTACGTTTTATAAAAAACTGGAAGATATTATGCCGGATCTTGTGCTTTTGGATGTTATGCTTCCGGATGAGAGCGGGTATGATATCGTGCGTAAACTGCGGAAAAATCCTGCGACAAAGAAGCTGCCGGTCATTATGGTAACGGCAAAGACAGCGGAAATGGATATGATCAAAGGGCTGGATGAAGGGGCAGACGATTATATTAAGAAGCCGTTTTCCATTATGGAGCTTATCACAAGAGTAAAGGCACTGCTACGGAGAACCGAGACGGAGGATGTCAAAATCCTGCAGGTAGAAAATATTACGCTGGATCATGAACGCCATATGGTTTTTGTGGATGACAAACCGGTGGAACTGACGTTTAAAGAATATGAACTACTTCGCCTGCTGATGACCAATCCGAGTGTTGTGTTGTCCAGAGAGGTTATCATGCGCCATGTGTGGGGAACGGAATTTGAAGGAGAATCCCGTACCGTGGACATGCACATTAAGACGCTCCGGCAGAAGCTTGGAGAAGCGGGGCGCAAGATCCGCACGGTACGAAATGTGGGATATGTGATTGAATAAGCAGACAAGGAGTTTCGTTGTATGAAAAAGAGAATTAACATGCGCCTGATTCTGATTGCAGTCATTGCAGTCATTGCCACCATGATTTGTATGGCAGGGGTATATTTTCAGCTTTTTCAGAGCCAGGTGCGCAAAGATCTGCGCGTGAGTGCAAAAATGCTGGCAGATACTGGTCTGTTCGATAAAGATATTCCAAAAAATGTGCAGTTTTCCGATCATTTTGATATTGGGGAAGATCTGCGTGTGACATGGATCGATCAGGATGGAACAGTACTGTATGATAATGATATGGATGTGTCACAGCTGCCAAATCATAAAGATCGTCCGGAAGTAAAAGAGGCGATGAAAAAAGGAGAAGGCCAGTGCGTGCGTGAGTCGGATACGATGCGGATGGACAATTATTATTATGCCCTGCGTCTGAATAATGGAACCGTAATCCGTGTGGCAACACAGGCACGCAGTGTATACAGTGTGTTTCTTGCGGCATCACCTTACGTGGTATTGATTCTTGCAATTATTGTCGGAATCTGTGTGTTCCTTGCACATTTACTGACAAAGCAGCTGCTGCGTCCAATTGAGAAGCTTGCAGAGAATATGGAAAACACTGTTGTGGAGACTCCGCCATACAAAGAGCTGGTTCCGTTTGTAAATACCATTCGGGAGCAGCATGAAAATATCCTGATGGCAGCCAAAGTACGGCAGGATTTTACGGCAAATGTTTCCCATGAATTGAAGACACCGCTTACTGCAATTTCCGGTTATGCGGAACTGATTGAAAACCATATGGTGGATCCGGAGCAGGAAACTCGTTTTGCACAGGAAATTCAGCAGAATGCGACACGTCTGCTTTCTTTGATCAATGATATCATCCGGCTTTCTGAGCTTGACAGCGGCGAAGATAACCTGCTGTGTTTTGAGCAGGTGGATCTGGATGAAGTTGCCAGTACCTGTGTGAAAAATCTGCAGATGAATGCGCAGAAGCGAAATGTAACGCTGTATTACGAAGGGGTGTCCTGCATGTTGCGGGCAGACAGAGGCATGATTTCGGAACTCGTGGAAAATTTATGCCAGAATGCGATTCGTTACAATAATGATGGCGGTGAGGTACACGTGCGCGTGTATTACGAAAAAGGACAGCCAATGCTTTCTGTGGCAGATAATGGCATCGGAATTCCGAAAGACCAGCAGGAACGTATTTTTGAGCGTTTTTACCGTGTTGACAAGAGCAGATCGAAGCAGACCGGCGGCACAGGGCTGGGGCTTGCCATCGTCNNGAATTTCAGAAAACCATGTACGATTCCTTCGCCCGTGCTGCGGACAGCCGGATCGACAAGGTGCAGGGCACCGGTCTGGGGCTTGCCATCGTCAAGCACATTGTGGAACTGCATGATGCCGTGCTTCATCTGGAAAGTGAGCCGGGAAAAGGAACAACGATTACCGTAGCTTTTTAATGACACATAGATGGGACTTTGGTTTACAAAGTCCCTTTTTTCGTGTAATATATGTAAAATAAATAGGAAGAGAAAAGAAAGAGGCGAAATACAATGTATCAGGAAATATCACAGTTACTGATGTATGGAGATTTAGACGAGGATTCGATCCTCGCACAGATGGGAGAATTATTCGGCAAATATGAGACCGGTGAATATAATAAGACAGGATTGGTGCGTGATATCAATACGCAGGTAAAGCGGATTTTAAAAGTGGCAACGGATTACGGATTTGATGATAATCTGTGGCATAATTATCTGACATTTTTCCTTATGATGAGTGAAAATCCTTTCAGTATGACCTGTGAAAAGGTCGGTGCCAGTGATGGAAGTGTCAATGAACTGGTGGAAAATGATTTCCGTATTTTTAAAGCGCTGTTTGACTATGATTTCGGACCGATCGAAAAAGATCTGGGAATTAATTGTTTCAGCCAGATTTCCAATTACAAGGCAATCCATAAAAAAGATCTGATGTACAACAAAAATGTTAGTGAGAAAGTCCGGTCATTGAGTAAAAAGCTGGAGGCAGCAAAAGATGAAAAAGAATTTTTTGACGCAGTGACAGGTTTTTATAAAGATTACGGTGTTGGCATGTTTGGTCTCAACAAAGCATTCCGAATCGATGACACACCGCAGGGAAACTTTACGTTCCGTGCCATCAACAATATGGATACCGTTATGCTGGATGATCTGGTCGGATATGAGATTCAGAAAAAGAAGCTGGTAGACAATACGGAAGCGTTTGTACAGGGAAAGAAGGCAAACAATGTATTGCTGTTTGGTGACAGCGGTACCGGTAAATCTACCAGTATCAAAGCCATTGTCAACCAGTATTACAAAGACGGTCTGCGTATGATTGAAATCTACAAGCATCAGTTTAAGTATTTGTCCGAAATCATTGCAGAGATTAAAAACCGAAATTATCGTTTTATCATCTATATGGATGATCTTTCTTTCGAGGAGTTTGAGATTGAGTATAAGTTCTTAAAAGCTGTGATCGAGGGCGGTGTGGAAACCAAACCGGAGAATATTCTGATTTATGCAACTTCCAACCGGCGG
>DLQV01000285.1:684-902 GCA_002474415.1 Lachnospiraceae bacterium UBA7598 | reverse complement strand
CGCAACGATCAGGATAATTCCAATGATCGTCACCATTCCGATACGGTTGAAGAGAAACTTTCTCTGGTGAACCGTTTTGGTGTGACCATCAATTACTCGAAGCCTACACAGAAAGAGTACTTTGATATTGTTTTGCATCTGGCAAGACGTGCAGGGGTTACCTTACCGGATGAGGAACTCCGTGCAGAGGCCAACAAGTGGGAATTGAGCCATGGAGG
>DLQV01000285.1:448-626 GCA_002474415.1 Lachnospiraceae bacterium UBA7598 | reverse complement strand
ATTTCCGGACGTACGGCAGAGCAGTTTGTCAGCTATCTTGCTTCCCAGCCGGATGCATTTAAATAAAAGGAGAAAGCATGTTATATCAGATCTGCCATGGAGCAGTCTCTTTTGCCGATGAAGAGATTCTGCATGACATCAATTTTGAAATAAGAAATACGGAAAAAATTGCAGTCGT
>DLQV01000285.1:203-412 GCA_002474415.1 Lachnospiraceae bacterium UBA7598 | reverse complement strand
GGCTGCGGCAAAACCACGCTCTTAAAGCTGATCCACGGAGATGTGGAGTTGGACAAAAGAGACAGTGATGAGGATATTTTTATTGCAAAAGCAGGCAATCCGCAGATCGGCTACTTAAAACAGATTGCGTTTGAAGATCCTTCCGTTACGCTGGAGCAGGAAGTGCGCAAAGTCTTTGCCCCGATGGAACGCCGGAAAAAAGAACTGGA
>DLQV01000285.1:0-162 GCA_002474415.1 Lachnospiraceae bacterium UBA7598 | reverse complement strand
GCTGCGGCACAGGCACTTGAGACAGATTATTCCGAAGAGGCCGTGACACGTTACACGGCAATGGAAGAAAAATTCAAGGAAGACGGCGGATACTATTTTGAAAAAGAGTATGATGTAATCATTCGAAAGTTTGGGTTTTCCGAGGAAGAGCGAAAGAAACCG
>DLQV01000077.1 GCA_002474415.1 Lachnospiraceae bacterium UBA7598 | reverse complement strand
ATATTACAGATCCGGTGCGCCAGTATTTAAAGACCATCGGACAGGTGCGTCTGCTTACTATGGAAGAAGAGCAAAAGATTGCCAAGCGGATCAGCGAGGGAGATCCGGAAGCCAAGAAGGAGCTGATTGAAGCCAATCTCAGACTTGTAGTAAGTATCGCTAAGAAATATGTCGGCAGAGGACTGCCACTTCTGGATCTGATTCAGGAGGGAAACATTGGTCTGATGAAAGCGGTCGATAAGTTTGAGTATGAAAAAGGATTTAAATTTTCTACTTATGCGACCTGGTGGATTCGTCAGGCAATTACCCGTGCAATCGCGGATCAGGCGAAGACGATCCGTGTACCGGTACATATGGTGGAGACCATCAATAAAGTTGTCCGGGCACGCCGTACTCTGACACAGGAACTGGGAAGGGAGCCATCGAACAAGGAAATTGCAGAGATGCTGGGCGAAGATGAAGATCGTGTAACGGAGATCATGAGCTTTAGTCAGGATCCGGTTTCCATGGAAGCACCGGTAGGAGATGAGGACGATTCCCATCTAGGTGATTTTGTGCAGGATTCCAATGCATTGTCTCCGGAGGAGAATGCGATTGCAGAGATGCGTAATAAACAGATTGCGCTTGCTATGAAAGATCTGACCGATCGTGAGCAGGAAGTCATCACATTGCGATTTGGCCTCGATGGAAATCAGCCACACACATTAGAGGAAGTTGGACAGATGTTCCATGTAACAAGAGAGCGTATTCGCCAGATTGAGGCAAAAGCATTGCGTAAACTTGGTGCACCAAGCAGAAAACGTATGCTGCGGGACTTTTTATAATTGATATTTTGGTAGTTTTGAAGAAAGTGAATAGAAAGAATAAAAACAGCGCATTTCCAGATGCTATGGAAATGCGCTGTTTTTATTGAAAAATTATGAAGTATGATCGATGCTTTGAATCAGCATAAGTGCAGTAACCGGAATATTTTGTGCATCTCTTTCGAGAACGTTTATTTTTGTCAGGCACTGTTCGAAAGAAGTATCCGAATCCGGAATGGTCCGTTGGTAGGAGATTTCTGCAGCATCCTGTTTTAAAAGGAGTGATTGGATATTTTGCAGTGACAGAAACTTCCTTACCTCTGTTTCATTTTCGGCATGAATTTTTCCAGTCTGAAAATGCCGGTTTACCAATTCTTCGTAATTTCCTCTTGCAAGGACGTTGTTTTCGTCTGGATGAAGCATACGAACCGAATTATCTTTGAGATGGATAAAATATACTTCGCGGTAGTTGTTCATGATACTTTCCGATATTTTCTCAGAAAGATGGGTGTGTGTGACATCTAGCATGATACTTGCGACATATCCGGGGCGATACTGGAAATATTCGAATTTCAGATAACGGTTGGATATGTGACTGTACATGGAAAATGTAACGGTCTTTCCCTGATAAGCCGCCTGATACATATGATCAAGAATTTCTTCCTGATGATCTAAAAATGGATGCATGCATAAGGTTTTGAGCTGCTTGATATCTCCGTTGCAGACTTTGCGCAGACAATCGTTTGCATAGAGCAGGTCAAAACCGACAGGCTTTCCGTTGGCATCAAGGTTTAATTTATTGATGCTGAAGCCGCCCGGCAGGTGATCAAAATAATTTTCCGGATGGTCTGGAAGACGGGAATCCGGAACGGATACCGTCGTTTGTTTTGCATATTTATTAATCAGATCGGTTGCATCTGTCAGTGAACCGTAAAATTGCCGTCGTCCATCTTTTTCTTTTAAAAAGAACACTTTAAAATAAATCAGTAGAACCGATCCATCGACCTTATGAAAATGAATGTAATTCTCAGCACCATGAATCGGATCCGCGTATGCCTGCTCAAAGGTGGTGTAAAGAAGTGCACGGTCGGTATCCATCACATGATTCCAGAACCGTTTTCCATAACTGCCTTCCTGAGAGGCAGTGGTACTGCCGGACAATTGGAAATATTGTTCATTGATCCGAGTGATCTCAATCTGGTCATCATACATTTCATAGAAAGCGACAGGACCGATCATATGGTTAAGCATACTGTCACTGAAAAAATTGTGGTCAACAAATTCCCGGATATGAAGAGGCTCCACCTGTTTGTAGAGAAGTCCCTGATGATCCAGATGACGTTCATCCTTAAGCAGGGCTTCGAATTTTTCAATCGGGAGAGGCTTGTAATAATAAAATCCCTGTGTATAGCGGCAGCCAAGATCCTGAACGAATTCTTCCTGTCGTTTTGTTTCCACACCTTCTACGACAATCGGAAGACGAAGCAATCGTGCCATATTTACTACGGATTCGAGAATGTTGATTCCCTTTTCTTCTTCATTTTCGTTAATATCCAGAAAACGCATATCCAGTTTCAGAACATCGACGGGGATTGTCCGAAGCATATTAAGCGAAGAATACCCGCAGCCGAAGTCATCCATCATCACTTTAAATCCATGTGAGCGAAGTTCATCTACTGTGGCAATAATACTGTCATTATTTTCCGTATAGGCACTTTCCGTGATTTCAATTTTAATCAATCGTTCCGGAAGATGGTATTTCTCCCGCAGAGAAAAAATAAATTGCGGAACATCCATGGAAAGTATATCAATCCGGGATACATTGATGGAAATCGGAACCGGAGAGTATCCTAAATCAATCCAGGAACGCAACCAGTGAAAAACTTTTTCCCATATCACAGAATCCAGCTGGTCGATCATACCGTTATTTTCCAGTACAGGAATAAATACACCTGGAGAAACGAGTGTTCCATCTGGCTTCTGCCACCGGACCAGTGCTTCTGCGCCTACGATTTTTCCGGTTGAGATGTCGCATTGTGGCTGGGCAAAAAAAGTAAATTCATCGTTACGGAGTGCAGCCTGTATTTCAGACAAGAGAACAACCTCTTTTTCCAGACGTTCTTCCATATCCGGAACATAGCGGCAGATGCGCTTTGCGGGCTGTTTCAGTGTATGTGCCAGCGCAAGGGTTGCGCGATCGTACATGATTTCCGGAGACAGTGTGGTGTCATCAATGGAATAAATGCCAATGATCGGATAGAAACCACTGGAAACATGAAATTTTTGAATCTGTTTGATGATCTGCTCCCGCAACATATGAATCAGTGTAAGATCATCCGGGAGAAAAACAGCAAAGTTGTCTGCACCAAAATAACCGGATATTCCATTGTGCGAAGATGCCGTCTGTCGGATGACCGTTATAATGGAATGAATCAGTTCATCTCCGATATCCCTGCCATACATTTTGTTGAACAGACGAAAATGTTCAATATCAATGGCAACGATGCAATAGGTATCTGGTTGTATTTTTGTGAGTTGTTCATGAACAGAATCCATGAATAATCGGTGATTGTAATAATCACTGAGGGATAATTCTTTCTGCATAAAAAATCTCCTGTCCGGTTGACTTTCCAAAAAGTTCCTTTTTAGGTCTTATAGCAATTGTATTCTTTATTCGCAAGGAAATCAATGAAATTGTGAAAGAGAAATGCAGAAAGTTGTCAAAATTTATGTCAATTTTTTACTTGACAATCATGAAATTATGGTTACAATTCGTGATATAGTTTTTTGAAGGGAGAGAAGTTATATGTTTTCAATGAAATCGACATGGAAAGAAATAAAAACAACCAAACCATTAGATACCGCATTGGGCGATCTGTTTCCGACCTGTTGGAGCAGACTTCTGCGGGGACATGAAGAAGAAACGATGGAGCAGATTCATGACCGTGTGCAGATGGAGTGGGGCGAAGCGTTCTGGTCCAAGCCACTGGTAAACTGTGCCAATATGCTGATGGAGACCGCAGAAAAGCATAAATTTTTGTTTGCGCCTCTCTGGCATACGCAAAAAGAAGGATGGATTCCAAAAGAGGATCAAAATAATGAAGAAGGCGTATGGCTGTTTACGGGAAACCCGGATGTGGATCCGCAGGCATTTGCACATTTTGATGATTGTGAATCGATTCCCCCGTATCCGTCTACTGCTGTTTCCGGGGAGCGAAAACAGGAAAAGAAACGCCCGGCCGTTATTTTCTGTCCGGGAGGCGGATATGAGATGCTATCTTATTATTCGGAAGGCGTGCAGCTTGCACAGCGCATGGAGCGTGACGGAGGGTATAAAGCATTTATTTTAAGCTATCGGATCCAGCCAAATACATATCCACAGTGCCAGATGGATTTGGCACTGGCTGTTATGCATGTACGCGCCCATGCAAAGCACTATGGCATTGATGAAAACCGTATTCTTGTGGTGGGAGCTTCTGCCGGTGGGCATTTGTGTGCAAGCATGGCCATGTTGCACGAAGAACTGAAAACAGAAATTTTCCGCGTACATCCGGAGTTGGAAAAATCATACGGGATGGTTTCTGCGCGGCCGGATGGAGTAGGACTGTTGTATCCGGTGATCAGTTTTACCTCGGAATATCATGAGGGAAGCTGCCGCTATAATACAGGCGGGAACCCGGATCTTCAGAGAAAACTGTCGGTAGAACTTCACGATCTGACCGGATATCCGCCAACATACGCTTATGCCAATCTCGATGACGGCTGTGTTCCGGCCAGCAATACGACCCGGTTGGATGCAGCGCTTACGAAAGCGGGAGTGAAGCATCTGTGCGAGACCTTTCCAACAGGGGATCATGGTATTGGACTAGGATATGCTACTTCGGCCAAAACCTGGAGTGAGCACATGCTTCGTTTTTTTGACGAAACCTTATAGAAAAATTCAGGTAGTTTTTGAAAAAGAGATGCTGAAAACAGGCATCTCTTTTTCCATATCTGGAACGTGTCCGCACAAATACATAAAAAATTCTAGAAATCATACCATAAAAATCTGACATATCGTGAAAAATCTATGAACATCTAAAAATTCTAGGAACTCTCCTTGAATTCTTCCGGTAGGAGAAAAATTTTCCTGATGATAGAATAACAGCATAAAACATCGGTAAACCATAAAATGGTTACGAGAAGGAGGAACTATTATGACAACCAAAAAGAAAAAGAGTCAGGGGATGAAATTATTCCTTATGATTCTCCCATTTCTTATTCTGTGCTTTTTGTTTTCATATTTTCCACTGCATGGTTGGATTTATGCACTTTATGATTACAAAGCCCCGCTGAAACTTTCCCAGTGTCAGTTCGTAGGATTGAAATGGTTTAAGACACTGTTTAGTAACAAGACACAGGTAATGCAGCTGATTCAGGTAATGAAGAACACGTTTGCAATGAGTTTACTCGGAATTGCAACTTCATTCCTTCCGGTGCTGTTTGCCGTATTCTTAAACGAGATCAAATGCAAATGGTTTAAGAATCTGGTACAGACACTGACCACACTGCCAAACTTCATCAGCTGGACACTGGTTTACTCCATTGCTTTCTGTTTATTCTCTACCACAGGTATGTTCAACACGGTAATGCAGAACCTCGGCGTAATCTCAGAACCGTTAAAGATTCTCGACAGCGGAAAACATGTATGGCTTGCGATGATTCTCTGGAGTACATGGAAAGGTCTTGGATGGGGCGCAATCATGTATCTGGCAGCAATCGCAGGAATTGATCAGGAAATGTATGATGCGGCAAAGGTGGACGGAGCCGGACGTTTCCAGATTATCAAAAATATTACGATTCCATCCATTATGCCTACATACTTTGTTATGTTAATGCTTTCGGTAGCCAACTTCCTGAACAATGGTATGGATCAGTACTTCGTATTCCAGAATGCATTTAACAAATCATCCATTCAGGTACTTGACCTGTATGTATACAACATTGGTATGACCGGGCGAAGCTTATCCCTTGCAACAGCAATTGGTATCTTAAAGAGTATCGTCAGCGTAACACTTCTTGCAATTGTAAACTTCGTATCGAAGAAGACACGTGGCGAGAGCATGATTTAATTAGGAGGAAAAAGCAATGAAAATTAAAACGAGTAAAGGAGACCGCACATTTCAGGTGATCAATATTCTGATTTTTGCTATCTTTGCTATCATTTGTGCTTATCCTTTTTATTATCTGATCATCAACTCAATCAGTGCAAATGATCTGAGCGCGAGCAGCAAGATCAATTTTCTGCCGCGACACATCCAGTTTGAAAACTATGTAAAAGTATTCCAGTTGAACGGACTTGGAACTGCTGCACTGGTATCACTTGGAAGAACTGTGATCGGTACAATTTGTACCGTGCTTGCTTCTGTTTATTTGGGATTTATGTTTACCCAGCAGCGGATGTGGCATAGAAAATTGTGGTATCGATTTATGGTAATTACCATGTACTTTAACGCAGGACTGATTCCAATGTACATGACCATGAAAACCTTACACCTGACTAACAGTTTCTGGGTATATATCATCCCGGCAATTGTACAGCCATTCAATATTATTATGGCAAAGACTTACGTGGAATCCATTCCACCGGCATTGCAGGAGGCAGCAGAGATCGACGGAGCCGGAACCATGACTGTTTTTGCAAAGGTAATTCTTCCAACTTGTAAACCGATTATGGCAACTATCGCAATCTGGTCCGCAGTAGGACAGTGGAACTCTTTCCAGGATACATTGATTTATATTACCGACCAGAAATTATATTCCTTACAGTATTTGCTTTATACTTACCTGAATCAGGCAAGTTCTCTGGCAACCATGGTACAGCAGTCAGGAGGAAATGTTTCTTCCGTTGCAAACCTGGCAACCCAGCAGACACCAACATCTATCCGTATGACGATCTCCGTTATCGTTGTACTGCCGATACTGTTTGTATATCCGATCTTCCAGAAGTCCTTTGTAAAAGGTATTATGATCGGTTCTGTGAAAGGCTAAAAGAAACAGTTGTTTCTTTTGCATACATTCATGTAAAATATTAAAGAGGAGGATTTACAATGAAGAAAAAGAATGTACAGCGTGCGCTTGCACTGGCACTTGCTGCAGCGATGCCTGCCGGAACTGTAGCCGGTTGTGGAAAAAGCTCAGGCAGTGATTCTACACAGGGTGGCAAGTCATCCAATGGAAAATATGCGGAGGAGCTGACGATTGATGTATTTGATGGTCAGGCAAACTTCCAGGGTGAGCAGACCGGATGGTTCGCAAAACTCGTCAAAGATAAGTTCAATATCAAATTGAACATCATTGCTCCAAACGTAGCAGGTGGTGGAGATACCTTATATCAGACACGTTCTGCAAATGGAAATCTTGGTGGCATTATCATCACGAACTTAAATTCCAGCCGTTTGAAGGATATGGTAACTGCAGGACTTGTCCTTGATATGAGTGATTATATTAAGGATGAAAAATATTTACAGGATCATATGGACGCCATAAAGGGTGCAAGTAAACTTGCCGGCACGGATGGAATCTGGGCAGTGCCAAGTGAGATTTCCAACCAGTCTGCAACAGAACCTGGTGAGGCATCAGAGCCGACCAATGCACCATCGATTCGTTGGGATGTGTACGGAGAAGTTGGATATCCAGAAATGGATTCCCTTGAAGATATGATTCCAGTACTTGAGAAGATGCAGGAAAAGGCAAAGGGAACCAGCGAGGATGGAAAAAAAGTTTATGCATTATCTCTCTTCAAAGACTGGGATAGTGAGGTTATGCAGAATGCTGCTGCGTTCTGTGCACTGTATGGATATGAAAATTCTGGATTTGCACTTGGCAAAGTAGATGGATCTGAGATCCAGAGTGCAATTGACAGTGACAGTGTATATGTAAGAGCATTGAAATTCCTGTTCGAGGCAAACCAGAAGGGCTTAGTTGACCCAGAGTCTACGACTCAGAATTTCGATACCTTACAGACAAAATTTAAGAATGGTGATGTATTATACAGCTTCTGGCCATGGCTTGGAGCCGGTGTTTACAACACAACAGCACATACGTCAGAAGGAAAAGGATTTGCATCTGCAACAATCAAGGATATGAAATGTCTTTCATATGCATCAAATCCATCCGGAAATTACAACAATGGAATTATGGTAGGAAGCCAGACAAAGGATCCGCAGAGAATGGTTGATTTCATTAACTGGTTATATTCTCCGGAAGGAATTGAAGCTTCTTCCGCACAGACCGGTGGTAACTGTGGACCGGAAGGTCTTACCTGGGAACTGAAAGATGGAAAGCCGGTTCTTACCGATTTTGGTGTAAAAGCATTTGTTGATATTGATTCTGATCTGAAAGTTCCGGATGAGTGGGGCGGCGGAAATTGGAAAGATGGAATTTCTGCACTTAACTATAAAGCTTCCGGTATTGTTGATACAGATCCGGATACCGGTATCTGCTACAACTATCAGAGATGGGATGATTATATTGAGAAGACTTCTACAAAGTTAAAAGAAGACTGGTCAAAGCATAACGATGGAGATACAACAGAAATTTCTCATTTTGAGAAAACAGGAAATCTGTTAGTTCTTCCTGGAACTAACTATGCTACACCAGAGTATTCTACCGATATCAGCACCATCAAAGAGCAGTGCAAGCAGACAATTGTTGCTGATTCTTGGCAGATGGTTTTCGCAAAGAATGAAGCTGAATTTAATAAGATCTTAAAGGATATGCAGGATACCGTAAAGGGTCTTGGATATGATCAGGTATTCGCAGTGGATAAGAAGAATTACCAGGATAAGATTGGTTATATTAAGAAAGCTCTTGCAGAAAGCGATAAATAAAATAGTATAAAATACAGGATATGCCGGATACGTTATGCATCCGGCATATGTTGTATATAAAAGAGGGGCATATGGGAAAAAAGCTGGAAGAACAAATTACGTATTTAGTTAATGAACTGTCGTTGGAAGAAAAAATCGGCATGATCCATGGGGCCGGTTTTTTTCAAACGGCTGGTGTAGAGAGGTTACACATACCTCCGCTTAAAATGTCGGATGGACCAATGGGTGTACACAGCGAATTTGAAAATGACAAATGGATTGCAGTGGGTACGCCCGATGATTATGTCACATATTGTCCGAGTAACAGCGCACTTGCTATGACCTGGAATCGGAATCTTGCAAAAAAAACAGGTGTGGTTTTAGGTGAGGAGGCAAGAGGAAGAGGAAAAGATATCATTCTTGCTCCGGGTGTAAATATCAAGAGAACCCCTCTGGGGGGAAGAAACTTTGAATATATAAGTGAAGACCCTTACCTTACTAGTGAACTTGCAGTTTTATTTATTCAGGGGGTACAGACGACCGATGTAGCTGCCTGCGTGAAACATTTTGCATTAAATAATCAGGAGCAGGAACGTTTCTGGGTAAATGTGGAAGTGGATGAGCGCGCGTTACAGGAAATCTATTTTCCGGCATTTAAAGCGGCGATACAAACCGCAGGTGTAAAAACGGTTATGGGAGCATATAATCTTGTACGGGGCAAACATGCCAGTGAAAATCAGAAACTTCTGGGTGATGTGCTTCGAAAAAAATGGAACTTCGATGGTGTGATTCTGTCGGACTGGGGTGCAGTACATGAAACAAAAGCCGCAGCAGAAAGTGCTCTGGATATTGAAATGTCGGGCACGGATAATTTTGACGAGTATTTTCTTGCAAATCCATTGATCGATAAAGTAAAAAAAGGCGAGATTGCCGAAGATGTGGTAAATGAAAAGGTACGCAATATTATCCGGCTCATGGTTCGCCTGAAAATGATTACGCTTTCTGAACGAACGGATAGTGAGGGAAGGATAACTGTTGTTGCAGATCAAAACGAGGAGAGAGCGGCAGGTTCCTATGACACACCGGAGCATCGCCAGGCCGTTTTGGATGTTGCAAGGGAATCCATTACGTTGTTAAAAAATGAAGAGAATCATCTACCGCTTAAGACGAATCTTCGCAAAGTTCTGGTAGTGGGACAAAATGCAGTGCTTCCATTGGCTCTCGGAGGAGGAAGCACAGAAATCAAAGCGTTATATGAGATTACCCCTTTGCTTGGAATCTGTAAACTTCTGGGTGGAAACTGCGAGGTGAAATTTGCAGAAGGATATGATATTTTAAAGGAAAAAGAAGGAGACGAAACACCATCCAGAGAAGAAATAGAAAATCATCAGAAAAAAAACAGCAAGCTTCAGGAGGAGGCAATTGCGCTTGCGAAAGAATATGAACATGTTATTTATATTGGAGGCCTTAATCACGATCAGGACAGAGAATGGCATGACAGACAAAATCTTACATTGCCATATGAACAGGATACTTTGATTACAGGGCTTCTTCAGGCGAATCCGGATACGGTGATCGTTATGCTTGCGGGAAGTCCGGTGGATATGTGTCACTGGTCAAAGCAGGCAAAATCCATCCTCTGGATGAGTTATAGCGGAATGGAAGGTGGAACTGCACTTGCTGAGGTTTTGTTTGGAAAAGTAGATCCTTCCGGTAAGCTGGCAGAAACACTTCCACAAAACCTTCCAGAATATTTGATGAAGACAGAAAATTATCCGGGAAGACCTTTGACGGAAGAGGAAAAACAAAGAATCAATGGAAAACTTATGGAAACGTATGAAGAAGGTGTGTTTGTAGGATATCGTTATTATGAAAAATATCATATTCCGGTGCAATACTGTTTCGGACATGGATTATCCTATACCAGCTTTTTTTACAGTGATTTTTCTATGGAAATGGTTTCGGGTAAGGAACAAACACAATTTCTGTTTCATGTTCATGTAAAAAATACAGGTAATTATGAAGGCAAAGAAACGGTTCAGCTTTATCTTGGATGTGCAAAAGAGCAGGAAATTCATCCGATAAAAGAGTTAAAAGGATTTGAAAAAGTAAGCCTCTGCCCGAAAGAAGAGACGGAGGTGACATTTAAGCTCGGTATCGATGCTTTTATGCATTTTAACGATGAAGAGGGCGATTGGAAGCTTGAACATGGAACCTATCGGGTTTTTATTGGAAGTTCGCTTATGGATATTCGCATTACGCATGATCTTACCATTTAAAGAAATCCTGGTGAAGACTATGAAAAGTCGGCACCAGGATTTTTATTAATTTTTCCCCTGATTTTTACGGTATTCCGCAGGACTGATATTTTTGCTTGCTTTAAATTTCTGATGAAAATAATCGACATTTTTGTAGCCTACACTGGAGGCAATTTCATAAATCTTCATATCGGTATGATCAAGCAGTTCGGTTGCTTTCTCAATGCGTACCTGATCCAGATAGGCGTTGAAACGAACGCCCATCTTCTGGGTAAACAGTTTTCCGAGATAAGAACTGTTGTAACCAAACAGTGGAGCCAGTGTCTCTAATTTCAGCTGACTGGCATAATTGTGATTGATATAATTTAAAATATCATCGAATACACTTGCTGAGGAGTTGCTTCCGATTGCTCGCATGATCATTTCAAACTGTTCGTTAAAATATAAAAGAATCTCATATAAATAGTATTTATTTTCAATGAGTTCTATGATTGCAGCATTATGTACAAACGGAATATTAGTGTTGCTGTACGTATGTGTGATCGCCTGTTTGATCTCCAGAAAAATATCTGCCAGAAAATATTTAATGCTGGATACATCACAGTTACTGTTATAAAGAAACTGTCGCAGATTTTCGAGAACTTCGGAAATCCGGCGCTGATTGCAGGTTTTAATATAATCGATAAGTAACGCACTGTAATGCCTTGTTTTTTCTGCATCCAGATTTGCAGAGACGGAACTTTCCGCAGGCAGTTCCTCATAGGAGAGCACGTGCTGGTTTTCTCCACAGAAAAAACGCCGGGACAGAAGTCGCTGGCACAGCTCGTAAGCCTCGTGAATCTGTGAAAGAGAAGAAACCGTCGGCCCGTAGATCAAGAAAGATCGTATCCAGCGGAGACCCTTTCTGGGTACCTTCATCGTAATGATGCAGACAGGCATTCAGGCGTTCGAGTGCAAAGTTTCCTTTTAACAGAATAATATCGTGGTTGTCAATGTTAACGTGTTCAAAGGAACTATTATCCTTGTTTGTTACACGCAGCAGATCACTGAAACTGTAGGAACGAAAATATGGCATATAGCTTTCGTAAATCAATACCTGATAGATCGGATAGGAGAGTCCTAATTCCTGATAATCAATGGATGGGTTAAAATCGTTTCCGGTCAGCAGATCGTAAAGTACGGTAGTTTTTGCTTTTTTCAGGTACTGGTTGCGGGACGTTTCGCTGTTTAACTGGGATTCAATTTTTTCATGAACATCCTGCACCGCTTTTTCGAGCTCGTCCTCATCAATGGGTTTGGTGAGATAGTAAGAAGCACCAAATTGCAGTGCTGTCTGTGCGTATTTGAAATCCGAGTAGCCGCTTAGGACGATAAATGCTCCGGAAAATCCTTCGCTGCGTGCTTTTTCCATCAGTTCGGTACCGAGCATGCCGGACATCCGGATATCGAGAAGAACCAGTCCGGGGTGGTACTGGCGGATCATTTCGAGTGCGTCTTCTCCGTTGGCGGCTTCCCCGCAGATACAAAATCCCAGTGCATTCCAGTCAATAATATAGCGAAGTCCCTCTCTTACAATTTGTTCATCATCTACAATAAGTACGTTGATAATTTTGTTTGCCATGTTTTTCATCCTGTTTCCTAAATTGTTTTTGGTATTTTCAGCCGGACGGTCGTACCGGCTCCGATTGCACTGTCAATCTCCATATAGTATCCTTCCCCGTAGAACAGTGAAATTCTCTGATTAATGTTGTAAAGACCGATGCTATGCGTATCGGAGGAAGGGTGGTTTTTGATTCGGTCCCGCAGTGCATCCAGTTCTTCGGTGGTCATTCCCTGACCATTATCTTTGATCGTGATTAACAGTGTCGATTCCGCAGAAGCGATCTGAATGGTAATCATACCACCTTCTGTTTTACTCTCTCCAGTCCGTGAAGAATTGCATTTTCTACCACCGGCTGCAGAATTAGCGGCAGAATCTTGCAACTGTGGGTGTCGAGATCTTCCTCGACCTGCAGCGTGTAATTCACACGGTCGCCAAAGCGGAGCTGCTGAATGGAGAGATACGTCTTGATGTATTCGAGCTCTTTGGTCAGTGTCGTGAAACTGGTGCCGGTATTAT
>DLQV01000125.1:11229-20177 GCA_002474415.1 Lachnospiraceae bacterium UBA7598 | reverse complement strand
GTGCGGTGCGCTCGTTGTCTCCGGTCAGCATAATGACGCGGATTCCCATGTCACGCAGTTCTGCCACGGCCTGCGGACTGTCCTCTTTGATCGTATCTGCTACGGCAACCAGCCCGGCACAGGTATGATTCTTTGCAAAAAGCAACGGTGTTTTTCCCTCTTCTGCCAGTTTCTTTGCCTGTTCTGTCATGGCCGCGTCCACGCTTACCTTCTGCTGCATATAAGAAACACTTCCGCCCAGCAGCAGATCTTTTCCGCGCACCGCGGAAAGTCCATTGCCCGGTAATGCCTGAAAATCGTGCACTGCAGTATTGGAAATACCGATTGTCTTTGCGTGCTCCATAACCGCTTTTGCCAGCGGATGTTCACTGGAACTCTCCAGATCCGCAGCAAGCTGCATCAGCTCCCGCTCCGTATATCCCTTTGCCGGGACAATGTCCGTCACACGCGGTTCCCCGGTTGTGATTGTTCCGGTCTTGTCCAATGCCACGATCTGCGTTTTTCCTGCATTCTCCAGTGCCACGGCATTTTTGAAAAGGATTCCGTTTTTTGCTCCCATACCGTTTCCGACCATGATCGCTACAGGGGTTGCAAGTCCCAGCGCACACGGACAGCTGATGACGAGCACGGAAATGCCGCGCGCCAATGCAAAACCGACGTCTTTTCCGGCAATCAGCCAGACAATAATGGTGATCACGGCAATGGTGATGACAGTCGGTACAAACACACCGGATACTTTATCGGCGATTTTTGCAATCGGCGCCTTGGTGGCTGCCGCATCCGACACCATTTTAATGATCTGGGAAAGCGTGGTGTCTTCTCCCACACGGGTTGCCTCACAGCGAAGGAATCCGGACTGGTTCGTCGTTGCCGCGCTGACGGAGGAACCTTTCTGTTTGTCGACCGGAATACTTTCTCCGGTGAGCGCTGCCTCGTTGACCGCACTGCTGCCTTCTATTACAATTCCATCAACCGGAATATTTTCCCCCGGACGCACAACAAACATATCCCCCTGCCGCACTTCTGCAATCGATACGGTAACTTCCTGTCCGTCCCGCAATACCGTTGCGGTCTTCGGTGCCAGCCGCATAAGGCTTTTTAAGGCATCGGTTGTCTTGCCTTTTGCGTGGGATTCGAGCATTTTTCCGACGGTGATAAGTGTCAGTATCATTGCCGCGGACTCAAAATAAAATTCGTGCATGTATCCCATGACTGCATCCATATCGCCGCGCACCTGCGCTCCGGTCATGGCAAACAGCGCATACGTACTGTATCCAAACGATGCTCCGGCGCCGAGTGCCACCAGTGTATCCATATTTGGTGCGCCGTGGAGCAGGCTGGTAAAACCGCTCACAAAGAACTTCTGGTTGATCACCATGATGATGATTGTTAAAAGCATCTGCAACAGTCCCATTGCCACATGATTGTCTTTCATGGCAACCGGTACCGGCCAGCCCCACATCATGTGTCCCATGGAAAAATACATCAGCACGACAAGAAAGATTACCGATGCGATCAGACGCTTGCGCAGTTTCGGTGTCTCGTGGTCTTTTAATGCTTCTTCCTCTTCTGCTGGTGTCTGTTCTTTTTTGGCATCTTTTGGTGCTGCGCCGTATCCGGCTGCAACGACTGCATTTACGATTTCCTGATCACTCGCCGTGCCTTCCACGCCCATGGAGTTGGTCAGCAGGCTGACGGAGCAGGAAGTCACACCCGGCACTTTGGAGACGGCTTTTTCCACGCGGGCGGAGCATGCTGCACAACTCATGCCGGTCACTTCATATTGCTTCATAGTTGCCTCCTTACAAAAAATTTAATTGTTCTCCCGAAAATGTCGGAGTTCTATTTAAAATCTGTTCAGGTTCTTGTTCGTAAGAGGCTGTAAGGAGTTTGTATTTAGACAGTTTCTCATGATGCAACCGGTGTCCATTCTCCATCCGCTGTGGTAAGGAGGGACCCACCTCAAGTGGGAGGATTCCTTATCACTTGGGTTCATCGCCACCTTGTCCGTACATCCATGTACGGACATTGCTGTTTTACGCCAAACTCCTAACAGACTCTAACTCACAAGAAATTCACTGATTTTAAATATAACTCCGACATTTTCTATCTTTACTATAACTTTTTTATTTCATTAATTTTTGTAACATCGTTACTAATTCGTCCACTTTATCGTCCTCGCCGTTTCGGATGCCATCTGCGACGCAAGTACGGATATGTTGTGCCAGCAGGACTTTATTGAAACTGTTGAGTGCCGCATTGGCAGCCGCTACCTGTGTGATGATATCCGGGCAGTAACAGTCTTTTTCTACCATGCCTTTGATGCCGCGGATCTGTCCTTCGATACGGCTCAGGCGATTGATCATATCTTTCCGTTCCTTCTCGGAACGCTCTTTTTTCTTACAACATTCACAAGTATGTTCTTTTTCCATTCGGATTATGCCTCCTCTCTGCTTGATACCCTGTAGGAGTATCTTTCTGTTTTGCATTATATACCCCCTGTGGGTATTATGCAAGAATTATTTTTCTCAACATCTTTCTCCTAAAATGAAATATTTATAAACTCGTTGCATAATTTAGATCTTCTGTGTATACTGTAGTTAGTAGATGGGCTATATGCCTATCATGTGGGCTGACACATAAAATCCGAAATTCTTTCCGGACCTCGGGTGCCGGACAGTTGGCTGGCAACGGAAAAACCAGTTTGCTTATCGGACTTCGGGTGCCGATCAGTTGGCGGACAACAGAAAAATCAGTCATTAAAGGAAGGTGTCATCTGCTACGGCAGAGGAACCTTCCTTTTAAATTTGCCAAAATACCATAGATATAAGGATTCCATTAATTATGACTAAAAAACAGGCAATAACTATCATCACAAAATGTGCAAAACAGTATCGGCAATATTTGGAAGGCTATCAAGTTGTCTTTGTCTATCGAGATGAAAACAACTGCTCAAACCATACTGCTGTAAGATTCCATTCACATAACTTCCTACACTTTACTGGAGTATCTCCCAGACAAGATATGAATGCGAATAATTTCTATCGTGCTGCTCTAAATAATCGCCTAAGTGAGCATGATTTTTCATTTAAAAATAATCACACAACTGAATTAAAACTTAAAATACTTGATATAATTATGAATATTGATACAAAAGCTCGTATGATTGGCAATTATATCGGACCTCATCTGGAGCTTTATACCGAAAAGGTAACTGGCACCACTACTGCCTGTCTTGGACTTATCCAAAGCAAAGACTGTTATGTTCCAAACAGTGTATTAAGTGAAGATATCCGCTCTATTGTTCCAAAAGCCCTCCTCTTCCCCATCCCCTACCATCTGATCAATGCAATAGTAGTATTATTTTCCCCAAAAGTGTGGTATGCTCTGTCATAGATTATATTTAAATGAGGAAGAAAACATTGAAAAAATCAGTACAAAGATTATTATTTGGAATCGGCATCCTATCCCTTGGTATCACGTTCACCGGCTGTCATGCCAGCCATTCACAGATGGATTCACAGAAAGATATTTCCAGACAGACAGAACCGCAGGCCGGACCAGCAGAAACGGAAACTTCTTCCACGCTTTCTCTGATTGACGCTTCCGGCATGCCATTAGAAAGCCGCATCCACACACCGGACGGTTACACAAGAACCAAAGAAGCCGACGGAAGCCTTGTAGAGTTTTTGCGAAACTATGCCATGGAGCCTGATCAAAGTCCCGTTCTATTATATGACGGCAGTAAAAAACGCAATCAAAAGGCTCATGTTGCCGTATTTGATCTCCCACTTGAACATGAGGATCTCCAGCAATGCGCGGATTCCGTCATCCGGGTATATACAGAATATTTTTGGAGTACAAAGCAATACGATCGCATTGCGTTTCATTTTACGAATGGATTTGACGCCCAGTATACGAAGTGGGCAGACGGTTACCGTATCCGTGTAAACGGAAATAATGTAAGCTGGATCAAAAGCGCACAGCCGGATACTTCCTATGACAGTTTGAAAGACTATCTGCGTATCGTTTTTTCTTATGCCGGTACCGCATCCATGGATACCGAAGCACAACCGATCTCACTATCCGACCTGCAGGTGGGAGATGTGTTTTTGAAAGGCGGAAATCCTGGCCATGTTGTAATGATCGTTGATCTGTGCGAAAATGCAGACGGCAAAAAAGCCTTCCTGCTTGCACAGGGATATATGCCGGCACAACAATTTCATGTATTAAAAAATCCGGCGCACGAAGATGACCCATGGTATTATGAAGATGAAATCACCTATCCGTTTCACACGCCGGAATATACCTTCCAGAAGGGAAGCTTAAAACGATTGAATTATGCGATTATCCACACTGCTCCTGAATAAGCCTGTGGACTTCCTCTTTGTCTTTATCCAGCGCCACTTCCAGTTCTGCATACAGCAGATTCTCCGCCAGCTTGAAATAGCGCTCATCCACAGCCGTAACTTTTCTGCCCTGGCGGACCCGTTCCTCTTTCCGGTCGCAAATCAGTTTGATGATTCCGACCAGACGCTCCGGATCGTTACTGGTAATGGCTTCTTTATAACTGCGCTCTCTGGTCTTTTCATTGTCAATCCACGGTTCATTGACGGATGGAATCTTTTGGATAAATGCCATAGCTTCCTGCTTTGTCATAACCTTTCGGACTGCGGCACTGCCGGTGGCTGGCATATAAATTTTACCCGCCTGATCCGTCACGGGCACTAAAAGATAGTACAGTTTTTTGGAATCTGTATCTGAAAAATCCAGATGCACCAGATCCTTTACCTCACATACTCCGTTTGCAGCTTTGACGATAAATTCTCCTATCTGATACAATATAATTCCCCCTTTTCCCTGTATTTCTATTATATCACAAGGAAAAGGGGGAATTCAAAGGTCGAATTCAACGAAAATTTCTCATTATGAGGTTGGGGATGTTGCACAATTTCAATCAGATTTCTTCACCACAACGCAAATCCTGCCATTCTCCGCAACACAGCGATTCACATCCTCATCATCTCTCAATCGAAACCGATACGCATCCTTTGTGTTCCACGTTTTTCCACCGTCGGTTGTCCGGTAAATCTGATAACTATTGTCATCTCCTCTTTTTTTCATTGCAGATACCCCCGCTCGGTAAGCACATCCTTCAGGCGATTTCGCACCCGGTAAAGTATGGATTCCACTTTACTTTTACTCATTCTACACTCGTGCATGATTTCTTTGACCGACAGAAAATACCAGTAACGGAGCACAAAAACTTTTCGCTGTTCTTCCTTTAAATTCTGCAGAAATTCATCGATACAGACAGTCAGTTCCGATACCAGAACGGTCTCCGGCACCTCCCCGTTTCCCACAAGTTCCTCCGTCATTTCCTCAAACGACACCAGATTTGCAGACCGTTTCATGGCGTGGTTATATTCGTATTTTTTCAACGCACAGTTTCGCGCAGTCTTTAACGTATAGGCTTCAAGATTTTCGGGCTGTCTGGGCGGAATCGAATTCCATAAGCCAAAATAAGTATCGTTTTCGGTTTCCTGTGCATCAGGCACGCTCCGCAAAATATGATAACATACCGCAAGAATCCGCCTGCCGTATTTCTTTTGTACCTCCACAATGGCGCGCTCGATCCGTTCTAAAAAAAGCCGGATGATTTCTATATCCTGCATGACTATTCCCTCCTCATGTGTTTATCGTATATAATGTATGTACGGTTTGCAATGCAAATACTTGCAAAAATGCAAGCAAACGTGCCAAAAATCGTACATATATTATATACGACAAAATCACAGGGGGTGATCTTTATGAAAAACAGCAAATTGTTTGAAGCCATTACACAAATCCGGGACTCCTATCTTCTTGAGGCACTTCCCCGGAAAAAACGTTTTTACCATCTTCCAAAGAAACCGACGCACCGCCTGAAACTGCGCTATTTTGCAGCTACAGCGGCGGCTTTTGTACTTCTTTTGCTCGGCATCGGAATTACGCATCCGGCCTTTGCACAAAACATTCCGCTTTTAAACAAAATCGTGTCCTTTCTGCGACCACAGCAGACAACACCAGTTCTGCCGGATGCCACGCAGAAAAACTCACAGGAAGAAACCCAACAGACGGATTCCCGGTTACCGTCCAGACCGGAAACCATAAACACACAGACAAAATCCCCGACTTCCGTGACACAGATTCCGGAACAAAATACGCAGACAGAAATTTCCTCGATTGCGATAGATCCAAAATCCCAATCCATTGCCGTGACGATCCGCATCCCGGATTCCAGCACAAATGTACAACCACATTACTGGATTGATCACATGAGCACATTTCGCACCGACACACAACTTTACGCACATGGCATGCTTCTTTCCATGTACGGATTTTACACAGAAGATGCCGCATGGAAGCATCCACAGATTTATGAAGGCTTCGCCTCCCCAAACAATAAGGGAAACGCACTGCCAGATGTAATGGTAAGCGCCAAAGTTTCTCATATGCCGGCAAAAACATTTACGGCTGCTGTGGAGAAAACAACACTTCCCATCCGGCTTACATCCTATGGCATTTCCTTCCAGCCCACAGGTGACTGGCGGACAACAGGGCATTTTTATACCGTGACCGCCATTGCAAAAGATGGGACACAATACCGAATCTGTATGCTTCCGCTTCTCGATGACCGAAAATCTTCCGAGAAAAGAAAACATCCGCTGCCCAAAATGGATTCGGATCTTGAAGAACTCGGAGACGGTATTTATTCCGGCACAGAAACAAACTATGACGGCGGACAATATATTTTTAACTCCACGATTGACCCGGAACAAATCGAAAAAATTGAACTGACGCCTCTGTATCCAAAATAAAATGTGCGCCTGCCTCACACTTTCGCCTATGCAGTAAAAAACAGGGAACACATCTGCTTTATACAAATGTGTTCCCTATTCTTACTATAACAGCCACTTAATCTCTGCAAAAAATTCCCGCAGCATATTGTTCGGCAGATACTTTCGTGTGGAACCCGCCGCAATTCCGCAAGCATCGGAAAGTCCGTATTTTTTTGCAATCTGCAAGGCACGGAATACATGAAAATTGTTGGTCACAATGCCAACGGATGCACCGTCTTTCATCAGCTTTTTACTGTTCGTGATATTCTGTTCGGTTGTCTGCGATTGATCCTCTGTCAAAATCCGCGCAGTATCAATGCCTTTTTCCTGCAGATACTGTGCCATTCCCTCTGCTTCGGGCCACGGCTCGTTGCTTCCCTGTCCTCCGGAAACAATGCAGACCGTGTCCGGGTTTTCATTCAGATATTCCACAGCCTTATCCAAACGGTATTTAAGAACCGGACTCGGACCGTCCTTTCTCACCTGTGCGCCAAGTACGATAATATAGTCGAGCCCTTCACGTCCATCCGCGTGCATCTGGCTGATCACACAGCCCTCTATGATACAAAACACAAGCAGTCCGATACAGACAATCATTCCTGCAAAGATTTTTACCGGACGCGACACCTTTTTCCACACTTCCATATAAGCGGAAATTCCAAGCAGAAACAATACGATCCCGATACCGATCCATATAAGGAAAAAGGATGTACCGGAACCGGTTGCATGAACCATTACTGCATAAATTACACTCAGGATTCCAAGCAGTAAACATATCCAAAATACCATCATATTCTTTTTCATTTCTCCATCCTTTTTCACTCCGCTAATACCGGATATGAAAGCCATTTTCCTGTTCATCCGGTGGTATGTTTTGCCGATCCATTCCGGTAATATCAATATATCTGTCCTGTTTCAACTGCTGGATAATCTGATCAATCTCTCCGGCAAGCCCCTGTAGTTCGGCACTGACCGATCCGTCATATTCATTTCTTACCCATCCGGTTACACCATAGTACTGGGCCAGATGCGACAGACGGTAGCGAAACCCTACCCCCTGCACATATCCGGTGAAACAGATGTGTTCTCTTCGTTTACTGTCTGACATAATTTCCCCTAACAATAACTCTGATATAATTTTTCAAATGCCAAAAACGACCGCTCAATCATATCGTAATCGACACAGTAAGACACACGCGCATACCCCGGACAGCCAAATCCGGTCGCGGATACGATCAGAAGATCCTGCTCTTTTGCACGCTCACAGAATGCATCTGCGTCCGGCTCTAAAGCTTTGACAAACATGTAAAAAGCACCCTGCGGCTTAAAACATTCATAGCCGATCTTTGTCAGGCCATCGTAGAGCAGATCGCGGTTTTTCTTATATAATTCAATATCCCCGGTGTTGCCGACACAGGCTGCAATCACTTTCTGGAACATGCTCGGCGCACAGACATAGCCCAGCGCACGGCCGGCTCCGGCGATTGCCGCATAGACGGTCTTACTCTCGGTCACTTCATCCGGAACGATCACGTAGCCGATACGCTCGCCCGGCAGTGACAGGGATTTGCTGTAGGAATAGCATACCAGTGTGTTTGCATAATATTTTGTCACATACGGTACTTCCACACCATCGTATGCGATCTCGCGGTACGGTTCGTCCGCAAGGATAAAGATCGGTGTGCCGTTTTCCTCGGATTTCTTGGTCAGAAGTGCAGCAAGTTTCTGGATGGTCTCTTTCGAATAAACAGCTCCGGACGGGTTGTTCGGAGAGTTGATGATCACGCCCTTGGTGTGTGCGCTGATAGCTTTTTCCAGAGCATCAAAATCAATCTGGAAATCGCTGGTGTGCGGCGGTACGACAACAAGCTTTGCCCCGTTGGATTCCACAAACACACGGTACTCTGGGAAAAACGGAGCAATTGTGATGAATTCATCTTCCGGCGAAGTGGTAAGTGCACGGAAACATACGGACAAAGACGCGGCAGCTCCCATGGTCAGGTAAAAATTGTCTGCCGAAAACGCAGTCCCGTATGTTTTGTTCAGGTAATCTGCGATCGCCTGTCT
>DLQV01000125.1:10934-11148 GCA_002474415.1 Lachnospiraceae bacterium UBA7598 | reverse complement strand
TCACGGATGGTCTCATTGACGCAGTCCGGTGCCGGTACGGTCGGGTTTCCGAGGGAAAAATCATAG
Organism: Lachnospiraceae bacterium UBA7598; assembly: GCA_002474415.1. Taxonomy (GTDB): domain Bacteria; phylum Bacillota; class Clostridia; order Lachnospirales; family Lachnospiraceae; genus Roseburia. Next base: position 11,082 of record DLQV01000125.1, on the reverse strand, counting down.
ACATTTTCCGCTCCCACAACTGCTGCGCGCTGCTTGCCATACTCAAATAATTCACGGATTGCCGAACGCTGGCTTCCTAATTTGTACATATCTTCTGCTACGAACATTTTATTTTCCTCCTCATATAATCAGGTGTTTTTATTAAAAT
>DLQV01000125.1:10690-10835 GCA_002474415.1 Lachnospiraceae bacterium UBA7598 | reverse complement strand
TTCTTCAAACTTATCGCTTCTGGCTTGCCAGATAATTTTCATACTCCAGCCGGCTCAGCCGCTCGATCTCCTCCCGGAGATTGTCCGCCGACATGCGCAGCGCGCCCTGACTCATGACCGTAAGCTGCTCCAGCCCGTCATTTGT
>DLQV01000125.1:10289-10617 GCA_002474415.1 Lachnospiraceae bacterium UBA7598 | reverse complement strand
GTGCGCTCGATAAATGCATCCGCGGTCTCATCGGTTTTCGTGTAGACCACATCCAGATTGTGGTACTTGCTTTTGGCACCCGGATGTTCCTTGCGCTTATAGGCATCAAACACCACCAGCACCGGACAGCTCTTGTATCCCTGATAATTGCTTAAAATATCCAAAAGCTTGTCCCTTGCGGAATCAATATTGACACGGGAAAGTTCGTTTAAGTCTTTCCATGCAAAAATAATATTGTAACCGTCCACGATCAGATATTCTTCCTGCGGCCCCTTCGCCGGATAGATTGGATTGCCTTTCTTATCATATTTTACCACATTCGGCTTCG
>DLQV01000125.1:9826-10255 GCA_002474415.1 Lachnospiraceae bacterium UBA7598 | reverse complement strand
CGCGTCGGATTTCTTTTTCAACCACTTGCGCCGTTCCTGATCTTCCATATCTTCGCGGCTCATGCCAAACTCGCGGGCATAAATCTGCTGCAGCTCCTGATCTAACTCCCAGCCGGTCTTGCCGGAAGACTGCTGCCGGTGTACCGTGCCAAAACTCTGCCCATCGGTCTCATAACTGCGCCCATCCACAGGTGTTTGGGGTTCCTCCTCCGGCACAAACTGCCGCGGAAGATGCATATACTCATCCACCTGATCCCACGGCACGATAAATCCGGCACCGTGCGCACAGAATACCGATCCGGTCGGATTTGCCGTATCCGCTTCACTATCATACCCAATTCCCGCGATCACTTCCTCACTGTTGTGACAGACATCATAGCCGGAAAGTTCCAGTGTCAGATGCCCGAGTCCGCGGGTATACGCATGTAC
>DLQV01000125.1:9574-9696 GCA_002474415.1 Lachnospiraceae bacterium UBA7598 | reverse complement strand
CGCTGCTTTAAGTCGGTCATGGCACGGCCGACCATCTCCTGTGGTACTTCAAGCGTAAATGCGTATACCGGTTCCAGCAGTACGCTTTCCGTACTCTTTAACCCCTGCCGGATCGCGCGGTA
>DLQV01000125.1:9377-9526 GCA_002474415.1 Lachnospiraceae bacterium UBA7598 | reverse complement strand
GTTGCCTGCCGGAAATCACCGCCCTCGGTGTGTTTGATATGGGCGCGTCCGCTTAAAATCGTGATTTTTACATCGGTGAGTGCTGAGCCGGTCAGTACGCCCGGATGTTCCCTCTCCATAATATGTGTTGCGATCAGCCGCTGCCAGTT
>DLQV01000125.1:1294-9234 GCA_002474415.1 Lachnospiraceae bacterium UBA7598 | reverse complement strand
AATGTCCCACGCCCTCCACCGGCTTTGCAATCGTCTCTTTGTACACAATGTTGCCCTGTCCAAAGACAACCACAACACCAAAACGCTCTTTGATCAACTGCGTCAGGACTTCAATCTGCACCTGTCCCATCATCTGCGCATGGATTTCCTGCAATTGCTCATTCCAGAGGATATGAAGCTGAGGATCTTCCTCCTCAAGCTGCTTTAATTTTTCCATCATCTCCACGGCATTTACTTCGTCCGGCAGATAAATCCGGTAGTTAAGCACCGGCTCGAGTACCGGCACACTGCTCTCCTGCTGCGCGCCGAGTCCCTGTCCCGGTACGGTTGTGGTAAGTCCTGTCACGGCACAGACTTCCCCGGCCTCCACCGCCTCCGCGGTCTCAAATTTCTCACCGGAATACAGACGGATCTGGTCGACTTTCTCCTCTAACCCATCATAGGAAATCCGGTCTTTGACATGCAGCGTGCCTCCGGTCACTTTCAAATAGGTCAGCCGCGCGCCTTTTGCGTCTCTGCCGATTTTGTATACACGGGCAGAAAATTCGTCTTCATACTCCGGTGCCCTGTGATATTTTGCAAAACCTGCAAGCAGTTCTTTCACACCCTCAACTTTGAGTGCCGAGCCATAGTAGCACGGAAACAGTTCGCGGTTTGCCACCGCATGCGCCAGATGCTCCTCTGCAATGGTGCCCTGCTCCATATATTCATCCAGCAGTGCTTCGCTTCCCATCGCTGCTTCCTCGAAAAATGCTTCTCCGCTGTCCTGTGTAAAATCCACACATCCATCGGACAGTTCCGTTTTTAACTGCTGCTGCACGGCTTCTTTGTCCGCACCCGGCAGATCCATCTTGTTGACAAACAAAAAGGTTGGGATATTATAGTGCCGCAGGAGCCGCCAGAGTGTCCGCGTGTGTCCCTGCACACCGTCTGTTCCGCTGATGACAAGGATCGCGTAGTCGAGTACCTGTAACGTGCGCTCCATCTCCGCAGAAAAATCCACATGGCCCGGCGTATCCAGAATTGTTATAGCAACCGACGGTTCGCCATGCGAATTCTCATTCGTCGGTTGCGATTGCCGCTGAGCTCCGCGAGGGGGCATTTCCACACCAACCGACGATTCGCCATGCGAACTCTCATTCGTCGGTTGTAGCCGAAGCCTCGCCTGCTTGGAAAAAATTGTAATTCCACGCGCCCGCTCCTGCGCATCCGTATCCAGAAATGCATCCTGATGGTCCACACGCCCCAGTGCGCGGATCTGCCCGGTGGCATATAACAGTGCCTCCGACAGTGTGGTTTTTCCAGCATCGACATGCGCCAGCAGACCGATATTTATATTTTTTGCGGGATTTTTTCTACCCATAAAAAAAGCCCCTTTCCATGTATCATAATCCAATAGATTTATGATAGCACAGAAAGGGGGAGATTTCATTCCAAATATATATTTTATTTCAAAGTTTTCCGTCAAATAGTTGTGATTCATTTTCAATCAAATCTTCAGCCAGATATCTGGCATCCAGATTTTCGATTCCATATTCACCTTTTTCAATTTCCTCTGCCAGTCTGCTGGAATAATAAATGTCAAAGGCCTTCCGCAATGCAATCCCTTTCATATCAGAAATTGCATTAATAATATCGTCTTCCAGATTTTGTTTATATACCGCTTCCAACTGCTCCCTGTCTTCCATCACTCTCTACCTCATAAAATTCTTTAAAAGTAAGAATCTGATCCAAAGCTTCCTGATTTACGATACATATCTGATCATTCATTTTATAAAATCGCAATTCTTCTAAAACTTTCTTTTTATCCCATACCCCTCTAAAATACATGTCCACTGTTTTAAATACATCATCATCGGCAACATTACCTATGATCATATCATAAACACGGTTTAATTCTTCCCCTCTTCGACATGCACATACAAACTCCAGCCATTTTTCATTTTCTTTTTCAAATGATAATACCTGTAAATCTTCCCAGTTTTTGGATAATTCATAAACATTTACAATGGGTTTTCTTTCTTGTCTCATCCCTTTTCGGATTGCCCATTTTTTTGCCTGCTGCTCAAAAGAGGTAATATAAAATTCCTTGCCAAAATCCAGATACTTTTTTGAATGAATCACGTCCGGATGTTCAATGACTTCCGTTGAACCATGATATAGACGATCATACATGAATACCTTTCTCTCTTACAAACTCTGTAATATCATCTACAAGATATTCTTTGCCCTGCGTGTGAAGTACATCATAACATCCAATGATATAGTTATCTAAAATACCGGTATCATTTAGTATTTTATATACTTTTGCGGGTGTCATATTCCATTGTTCCGCAAGACTATATAATATAAATATTGAGAAACTTAATTCCTTTCTCCTGCACATGATGCACTTCCACCTTTCTTACACCGTCGTATTCACTCCGTTGATCGTGGCATGCTCATCCTCGCCCATTGGGATCACCAGGCACTTCTGCCCGTTGATCACCTGCGACTTGATCTGCGATGCCTTCTCCGGCTTCACGCGCAGTACCACATCATAGGTCTTTGTCTCTGCGATATAATTGTCGATCTCTTCCTGCTTTTCAATCAACTGGGACGTGCGCTCTGCAAGCGCCTCATCCTTTTCCGTAAGCTGCACCGTCAGTGTACCGACCTGATCCTCAAGCGCCATTTTTTCCACACGCAGTTCGTTCTGCACAAGCGCCTTAGAGTCAATCACATTTTCAGCTGCAGGCGGTTTCTCGCCAAATGCCTCATCCACAGACTTTTCAATCTTTGCGGCCTTTTCCTCGCTGATCTCACTGTCTGCGAGAAGCTTTGTGACCACTTCCTTATCGAGCAAGAAAACATCTTCGTCATCGTCGTGTGTCTCGGCATACTCATCGATCATATCACTTAAATTCTGCTGCAAATCCAAAAGCACATCATCCGTGTGCTCATCCTCAGCGCCAAGCACATTGCGGACGATGGAATGGAATGCCATCTTCTGCTCAGTTGCGGTGCGCTCAATGCCACAGCCCAGTCCGTTTGCCATAAATTCAGAATGTGGCTCCTTGGTATTTTTCGTGTAAAACAATGTCGAATGGATATCCGTACTGCGGTCATTGAATGCCGGGAATAAAAATGCAGTGTCCACGGCTCCTACCACCCAGTCGCGCACGCGCGGCCCGATCCGGTGCTCCTCCTCGAGAAAACCGAGCCCCGGCTTTGACAGATCAACCGGACAGATCGCGCAGATCAGATATTCATACACTTCCTCTGACTCATCGAGATTGTTGTTATCACTCGTCCGACTCATCACATCGTATGCATCGTGAAACAGTACAATCAGGTAATTTCCGGCATGGTCATACGTGTCGATTACCAGATCATAAAATGTATCCAGCAGATTTTCATCTTCCAGTTTCGATGCGCGCAATGCCATCAGAATATGCTGACGACCGCCCACTTCCTCTTCCTCAATCGGAAACTTCAATTCCAGAAGGTTATTTCCGATGGTTCCGGACAATGCCTTATTGGCAATTTCCAGATATTTATAAAATTCATCTTCTTCCAGATTCAGAAATGTATTTCCAAACTTACAGACTTTATTGTGGTTTCCGTCAACGTAACAGCCACACACGCGGGTAAACGTTGCCGCCTCTTTCTTGAATCTTCTCTTTAACTCCAGGACTTCCTTTTTATTCATTTCTTGGATTCCTCTTCCTTGATTTTCTCTTTCAGTTCCTCAAACAATGAAAGAAACTCTTTTTCCACATCGGCCATCGGCTGAAACTCATAACTCGGTGTGCTCACCATAACCGGTTCCACCGGGTACATTTTTTCATCCATAAAATGAAGAAACTCATAGTACAGGCAGCTGTCATCAATGTTCGTGATCAGTTCTGCCTCTTCCCCCTCCGGCACATATCCAAGAAATTTGGTGTAAATCATATGCTGCAGCTGCTCTTCGATCTGCAGATACATCGTCATATTTTTCTTGACCGGGCGGGTAATGTCCGCCAGATAAGCTTCACTTCCGTCGTGAAGCAGACAGGCAAGTGCCGTCTGTGGCAGATAGTTTCTCGCGGTTGCCTCATGGCAGCACTGAATACAATGCTGGCCTACAGAAAAGAACTGCGGAAAATGCCCATTCGCACGTGTCATCATCGACAGGGCATGTGCGATATCCTCAATTCGTATTTTATCCTCTTCCGGCTCAAAGGTATTAAAGTCGATCTTTGAAAATGTTGTCAGACAATCTTTTTTCATCTGTGCTCCCCCATATTACATGCGATACATAAGATATACCGCATACGTGAACATTTACCAGCTAAGTACTTCATGACCATCCTCAGTGACGAGAACCATAATCTCCCACTGTGCAGATGGCATTCCATCCTCGGTGTATACTTCCCAGTCGTTCTCTTCGTCAATAAAGATCTCCACGCCGCCCATGTTAACCATCGGCTCGATGGTAAAGATCATACCCGGAGCAAGCACCATCTGGGTTCCGCGTTTGGAATTATAACCAACCCACGGCTCCTCATGAAATTCCAGACCGACACCGTGACCTCCGATCTCCCGGACAACGGTATACCCGTTGGCATAAGCATGGTCGTGAACTGCCTGACCCATATCACCCAAAAAGCCCCAAGGCTTTACTTCCTTAAGTCCAAGTTCCACACATTCCTTGGTTACCTGGACCAGTTTCTTTTTTTCCGGACTGACTTCCCCGATGCAGAACATACGGGAAGAATCGGAAAAATACCCATTCAGAATGGTAGAACAATCTACATTGATAATATCTCCCTCTTTTAAGATCACTTTTTCAGAAGGAAATCCGTGGCATACCTGCTCATTTACCGAAGTACATACACTGTATGGATATCCTTCGTAGTTGAGCGGTGCCGGAATTCCTCCCATGGATGTGGTCATATCATAGACAATCTTGTCAATTTCCGCTGTATTCATTCCTGCGTGAATGTTCTTTTCTATGTAATCAAGTACCGCTACATTGATTTTGGCACTCTCCTTGATCCCTGCAATCTGATCCGGCGTCTTAATCAGATCATGTGTCGGAACAACGTGCCCCTGTTGTGCCAGACGTGCAAGCTTATCATCGAAAGCCGCATGACACGCCTTATATTTCTTGCCGCTTCCGCACCAACATGGATCATTTCTTCCTAATTTTACTGACATTTTTTATTCTTCTTTCTTTTTGTTATTGTATGTGACATTTCCAAAACTAACGCGATTCCAGACATTATTATAAATTTTATACTTTTGCTTTTTTAAAAGCTTCTGGTAATAATTTGTCGTGTATGCGTAGTCGTCATACTTACGATTATGCAACTGAGCATAAATTTCCTGGTATTTCTGGGCGTATGCAATCCTCTGGATCGTTTTTTTTGCATCTTTTCTGGAAATTCCCAGTGCCTTTTCTCCCTGACGTTCGGTCAGATCCTCCCAGAAATCCTCCAGCTTATTATCCATATGCTTTTGGTCATCGTCATCCAGTGTAATGCCCTCCTGCATGGCCATCTGATAAAATAGTTCATCGTGAAGTGCCATCTGCATCGCATTTTTGCGCACAACGGTATTCATAAATCCACCTTTTACCCGCATGCTCCAGTAACGGTTTGGATCGTCCGGATCGTATACTATGGCCTCCTGTTGCATCTGATATTCCTCATATCCAACATAAAATGCCATGTCTCTGAGCGTCAGTTTTTCATCATTGATCTGCGCTGCCACTTCATCCAGAGACTCCCGGTATACAAGCGGCCTTGCATTGGTCATGCTATTGTTGTTTCTCATCAGCATCACGAGCACAAAGGCAATCAGAATAATGGATACCAGATGTTTCGGTCTCATCAAAAACTCCTATACCAGTCTGCGGATTGCAGTGATTGTATGACAGTTCACCGGACGGCTGTTTGTAATTCCGGCTCTTGTCGACTGCGCCTCCACAATATTTCCGTTTCCAATGTAAATCGCCACATGTCCCGGATATACCACGACATCCCCTGCCTGAATATTCTGATAAGATACCGGCTGGCCAACACTCTTGAAAGCCTGGGAATATCGAGGGGTGCTGATACCAAAGTGTGCATAGACCAGATGTACAAATCCGGAACAGTCTACACCATTGGTCAGACTGTTTCCTCCCCATACATAACGTCCACCTACAAACTGCTGTGCAAAGGCGACAATTTCAGATCCACTGACGTTTGTCTGATCGGAAGGATTACAATCCGGATCTTTCAGATAAGAATCACTGGCAATTCCACCACTGGCACCGGTACCACCACCATCGTACGTACTGGCATTGACACGCGCTGCCGCTGCCTCCTGTGCACGGATGATCGCTTCCTGCTTGGAAATTGTCTTTTTATAGTCTTTCGCTTGCTGCTGTGCTTCTGCCAGCTGCTGCGCATAGGCATCTTTTTGTTTTTCGAGCTTTGCCATGAGGGTTTTCAGTTCTCCCTGCTGGGTCTGATATTTATCCTGCAAAGCAAGCAGGCTGTCCATCTCGTTTCCAAGCTGTACCGTCCAGTCCTCTACCTTCTGTACCGCATCCTGATAAGAAGTCATGAGTTCCCGATCCGATTTGTACAGATCCGTCGCATACTCAATACGGTTTAACATATCAGAAAGGCCGTTTGACTCCAGAATTGCAGACCAGATGGAATTATCCGTACTGTTCTCATACAGATACTGGATTCGAAGCTTCATTGCATCATACTGCTTCTGTTCTTCATCCTTCGCCTCTTCCAGCTTCTTATTTGCCTGCTCTACTTCATTCTGCTTGTCCTTGATATCAGACTTGAGCTGTTCCTGTTTGGAAAGAAGCGTTTTCATCTTGGCTGCTGCTGCAGAAATACTGTCTTTTACATCCGACTGATTGTCTTTGATATTTGCAATATCTTTATTTTTTTCTTTCAACTTTTTCTTGTATGCATCACGCTTCTTTTCCGCTTCCGTTTTTGCATATACATTCGGCACGCTGCACGCACCGGCAGTAAGCGATCCCGCCAGCACAAACACTAATAACGCCGCACAAATTTTGTTTTTTCTTTTTAAATGTATTCTCTTATGCATATCCTGCCTCCAAATTCATATTCCATGGGAGTAATCCCATACCTCCCTCTATTTTGGCACAAAATGCATATTTTTTCTACTGGTTTTTCTTACTAATTACGGAAAAATTCATAAAATTTTTCAAAAATAGTGATTTTCTTTCGTTTTTTTGCGTTTTCTCCTTTATCTCTTTCTATCGTCTCATGCTAACTTTCGCATACTTTCTTTACTATGAGCAGTTTATCTCCCTGCTGTACTTCTGCCGTTTTGAGGCCGTTTGTCTCCATAATTTCCGCTTCGGTAGTGTGAAAATGCCTCGCAATATCCCATAATTGTTCTTCCTTTTTCACAATATAACCCACAATTCCCGGCTGTTTCATCAGTTCTACAGCATCCAGCGGTTCCTTATGGATATCCACGATTTTCTGCATACACACTTCTTTTTGCACAAGCGTTTCCAGTGATATTACAGCCTTTACTTCAAAGCGCTCGTTATCCAGCAAATTTACCGCCAGCTGATCAATTGCCGGTTCTATTTCATATATAATATCCTCTGTCCGTCCATTCATGCTTGGTACATCAACAATCTGGGTGAACGGAATCTGCTCCTGTGTATGTGCAATTGGGAAGCTGTCATCTGTCGTTGCATACAAAATATCAACGGTCAGAATCCCTTCCACCTGTAATCCGCCATCCACTGGTTCCACATGATCCATCTCTGCATGCCCCTCAAAAGAACACAGCTGTAAGATCCGTTCCTGTTCTTCTGCCAGTTTCATCTGTTCCGAAATCCGCAGTTTTGCTTCATTTTTGATGAGCAGTTTTTTTACACAGACCATTTCTTTCTGCGGCACAAGATTGGTCTCCAGAGAATA
>DLQV01000125.1:872-1275 GCA_002474415.1 Lachnospiraceae bacterium UBA7598 | reverse complement strand
ATAGACATCCGCCAGAAGTTCCACATTTTTTTCTTCCCACAATTTCATTTCCACATCCATGGAAAGATTCAGGCTGAACGTTCTCATTTCGCCGTCATAATCTTCTGCCGGTTCCACTTCATATTCCTTCGTCTGGCACTGTACCCAGCAGATCGGCTGTGTTCCCGCCATTCCCCCTTCTATTGATTCGGAAAACGGAACCATGGTTTCATACCACTCCATTTTTCCTTCCGGACTGCTGTACAACACATTCACATACGCCTCTCCCTGAATCTGCATCTGCTCCCCGTTACAGATCGCCTCACGGTTGCGTACTTCCACATAATCATAAAGCAGTCGGCCAATATTTGGACTCGACTGTGGAAGTGTAATGTCACTGTGTACACGCAGAATATCTTTTTTT
>DLQV01000125.1:0-760 GCA_002474415.1 Lachnospiraceae bacterium UBA7598 | reverse complement strand
TACAATTTCTTCTTCCACCGGGACTTCACACACCGCATGAATTCCAAGTAATGCACGTACTGCAAGTTTTCTGGAATTGATAGCACTGATATTCAGATCTTCCAGATCTCCACTCAGATTGACCGTATCCCGCTCCTCTACCTCATCCATAAACAGCTTCTCTCCGAAGTTTATACTGTCCGTAAAGGATTCCAGACGGTTATCTTCGCTTCGGTACAGCACAACAAAACGCAGCTGCCCCGTGACCCATACGGTCTGGCTGCTCACCTTGACATCCTCAAAAATAATGGACCCTCTGGTATGTATAATATTCAACAAATCTGGTTTATTATCTTTTACAATGCAGTCATCATCCAGTGTAATCTGCGTAAATGCCTTACTCTTCTGTAAATTCTGTCTGAACAGCTGCTTCTTCAATTCCAAAACAAAAAAATCCCCTCTCTTTGAAATAAGTATACTAATACTTATTCAAAGAAAGGGAATTTTATTCATACCTAACAAAGTTTCATTCGAATGTCCTTTGTAATAATATCGGTGTAACTGAATGACAATAACTGTGGAGGATTTTCCTCTCGCTCGTCATCTACAAGTATTGTAAAAACGCTTGGATATGCGCCCTGGATAACGCCTTCCTGAATATCTACCTTGTTACGTCCACGGTCTAACTGAATCTTCACTCTGTTGCCGCGCTGCTGATGAACGGATGCCCGAACTTTGCTAATCTGTGCCTGTTCCATTGTTGCCTCCTCCATTTGAGTTG